>CAZJUF010000192.1:0-6076 GCA_964549055.1 uncultured Hyphomicrobiales bacterium
CGACCTTGCTTTGGCAGCATCTGGTACAGTTACTCTGGAACTGACGTCAACACACACGCCGATGGTCGTTGCCTATCGTGTGGATGCCATCCTCTCATTTATTCGCAGATATCCAAATTTGTTCAAATGGCTGATAGATTTTCCATCGATGGTATTACCAAACCTGATTATGCGAGAGAATACTGTACCGGAATTTTTCGATCGCGGTTGTCACTCCGAGGCACTTTCATCTGCACTGATTGAAATCCACCAAAGTGAAGCAGTCAGGGAAAAACAACGCGAATTTCTCTGTCAGGCCGCGATCGAAGTCGGTTGCAACGATCCTTATGAAACAGCTGAACGAGCAGCCGAGGCAGTTCTTAAACGATTGAACTTTGAACCGTCGCAAGCAACGCCCTAGCGATCGTCCGGCTGCACATAATCACGCGTGGTAGCACCGGTATAGAGCTGACGGGGACGGCCAATTTTCTGCTTGGGATCCTCCACCATTTCATTCCACTGAGCAACCCAGCCAACAGTGCGCGCCAGAGAGAATAAAACCGTGAACATGGTGGTGGGAAATCCTAATGCTCGCAAGGTTATGCCGGAATAAAAGTCAATGTTTGGATAAAGGTTGCGGCTGATGAAGTATTCATCTTCGAGCGCTATTTTTTCCAGCTCGCGGGCGATATCGAGCATTGGGTCATCGGTCATCCCCAAAGCATCAAGCACCTCGTGACATGTTGTTTGCATAATGCGCGCACGCGGGTCGTAGTTCTTGTACACACGGTGGCCAAATCCCATTAATCTGAAAGGATCGTTTTTGTCTTTGGCGCGGGCGATAAATTCAGGAATTCTGTCAACCGAGCCGATTTCCGACAACATGTTCAAGGCCGCTTCATTGGCGCCACCATGAGCCGGGCCCCACAGGCACGCAATTCCAGCTGCGATGCAGGCAAACGGGTTGGCACCAGATGAACCTGCCAGCCGGACTGTTGAGGTTGAGGCATTTTGCTCATGATCGGCATGAAGAATGAAAATGCGGTCCATGGCACGAGCGAAAACCGGATTGGGTTCATATTTTTCGCATGGAACCGAAAAGCACATATGGAGAAAATTTGCGGCGTAATCGAGGTCGTTACGCGGATAAATAAACGGCTGGCCAATGGAGTATTTATAGGCCATGGCGGCTATCGTCGGCATTTTTGCAATCATGCGGCGACTGGCAACAAGGCGTTGATGGGGATCATCAATGTCGGTTGAATCGTGATAAAACGCGGACAATGCGCCAACAACTCCGACCATAATAGCCATGGGATGGGCGTCACGTCTGAACCCGGTGAAAAAGCGGCTCATCTGCTCATGCAGCATTGTGTGGTTGATAATGGCGTGATTGAAACGCTTGTATTCATCTTTTGAAGGCAGCTCGCCATACAGAAGCAGGTAGCAGGTTTCGATGAAATCACCGTGCTCCGCCAATTGTTCGATTGGATATCCGCGATAGAGCAAAATGCCCTTGTCGCCATCAATATAGGCGATTTCTGATTCGCAACTGGCGGTTGAAGTGAAACCCGGATCATAGGTGAACATACCGGTGTCGCGATAAAGAGCGGAGACGTCTATCACGCTGGGGCCGTGAGTCGCATGACGGATCGGTAAATCATAGGTGTCATTACCAATTGTCAATGTTGCCTTGTCTTTTTGTCCAACAGCTTTATCCATATTCTCTGCCTCTCCTGGTCCCGTTCAAGTAATGTATCCGCTGCCAATGCAGATATAGCGCTGTGCAGCAGTTGAGTCCGTGCGCCGGACATCGGTGTGAATGATTCGTGAGCCAGGGGATTTCATATGGCGTCATACGCAAAGGCGTTAGGGGGTAAAGACCTTCAGCGTTTTCGAATCAAGTGATGCAGTCTGCTTGTATTTTAACTGGCTGCATCGATGCTGTCAGCTATACGGCCAAGCGTTTCATCGCGGCCCAAAACTGCTAGAACATCGAATATTCCCGGCGAGATTGTTGTGCCGGTAAGTGCCGCTCTGAGCGGCTGCGCTATACTACCAAGTTTTATATCGATTTGCGTACAGAAATCTCGTATTGTGGTTTCGATTTCCTCTAAATTCCAGTTTTCCACAAGCGAAAGTTGAATTGACAGCTGTTTGAGATGGGTTTTGGCCTCTGCGCTCATCAATTTTACTGCTTTTTCATTCAGCTTGAGCGGCCGGTCATTCAAAATGAATTCTGCGCTGGTAGCCAATTCGACTAAAGTTTTTGCCCGTTCTTTCAATTCCGGCATTACCGATATTACTTTTTGAATTTTTTCATCGGTAACTTTTGCTGAAAGATCGCTCATTTCTGTATTATCTGCCAGCAGCTCAAACATTGCCGTTGCCAGTTCTTTATCGTCTGCCTGGCGCATATAGTGCCCGTTAATGCTTTCCAGCTTGTCAAAATCAAACCGCGCCGCCGAACGCCCGATAGCATCAAGCCCAAACCATTCAATCATGTTTTCCAGTGACATGATTTCATCGTCGCCGTGGCTCCAGCCCAGACGTACAAGGTAGTTTCGCATGGCCTGGGGCAAATATCCCATGTCACGGTAAGCATCCACACCCAGAGCGCCGTGGCGTTTTGACAGCTTGGCACCATCAGACCCGTGAATAAGCGGAATATGGGCAAAGACCGGCACCGGCCATCCCAGCGCTTCAAAAATCTGCGATTGCCGTGCAGCATTGGTTAAATGATCATCGCCGCGGATAACATGGGTGACGCCCATGTCGTGATCATCGACCACCACTGAGAGCATATAGGTAGGATTTCCGTCAGAGCGCAGAATAATCAGGTCATCAAGTTCTGAATTGTTAAAGGTAACACGGCCCTGCACCTGATCTTCAATGACGGTTGCGCCGGTTTCAGGCGATTTAAAACGAATGACCGGTTTTATCCCCGCTGGCGCATCAGAAGGATCACGGTCGCGCCACATGCCATCATAGCGTGGGGGTCTTTTTTCGGCCCGGGCTTTTTCGCGCATGGCGGTAAGCTCTTCGGGCGAGCAATAACATTTATAGGCTTTTCCCTGCGCCAGCAGTGTTTCAGCGGCTTGTTGATGCGCCAAAATGCGACCATGCTGAAAAACCGGTTCATCGTCCCAGTCCAGACCAAGCCAGGTAAGGCCGTCCAAAATAGCGTCGATGGCTTGTGTAGTAGAACGCGCGCGGTCTGTATCTTCGATGCGCAACAACATTTTCCCGCCATTGGCTTTGGCATAAAGCCAGTTGAACAAAGCTGTTCTGGCACCGCCGATGTGTAAAAAACCGGTGGGCGAGGGGGCAAAGCGGGTAACTACAGGTGACGTCATCGTGATGTTATTACTCTTATGAGACAGAAGGCTTGGGGTGATGTATCATATTGAATAGTAAAGTGTAAGGGTCTCGATGTCAGGGGATGAGCGGATGGGGAGATGACCGAATGGATTTGGGCAACCGGGACCAGTCAGCAACACCGAACAGATAAAAAACCGTTGCGGGTTCCTCTTGGTGAAAACCTGAAGCAGACATTTTATCTTGAACAGGCAAACTGGTTCTTGTGGTTGCCGGTGGCACTGGCACTTGGCAGCGGTGGTTATTTCGCTGTTCTGGCTGAACCGTCATGGGGCTTTGTTCTGACGGTTCTGATTGTCTCGATTGGTTTTGCTTTTCTTTCGCGAAAATATACGCTTGCGCTGGTTTTTTCATCTTTTATTTTAGCTATGGCGATGGGCTTTGCGCTTGCCAAGCTGAATACTTACCGGGTGGCTGCTCCGGTAATTCAAAAAAGAATTGGTCCGGTTACTGTGGCTGGCCGAATTGAAACCCTGTTGTTTCAGGCCAGTGGCGAGATAAAAGTAATTCTCAGACCGAGCAAGATCGATCGCTTGAGAGCTGATAAATTGCCCAAACGATTACGTTTAAAACTGCGCAAGGGTCAAAAGACAACCCGTCTTTTCCCGGGAATGTTTATTGAGGCCACGGCAATTATTTTCCCGCCGCCTGAGCCGACTCACCCCGATGGTTTTGATTTCGCCCGTAAAAACTGGTTTGAAGGTGTGGGGGGCAGCGGCTTTTTTATCTCCGCGCCAAAAGTCATAAAGATGCAGGCTCAAGCCTCTTTTTATGAGCGCGCTCAAACCTCACTGGCGCATTTGCGCCAGCGCATATCCAGCCGATTAAAATCTCAACTGAACGGCGACAAGGGTGGTCTGGCGGCGGCCTTGATTGTTGGTGACCGGGCAGCGATTTCAAAACCCATGATCGCCACCTTGCGCGATGCCGGACTGGCGCATCTCCTGGCCATATCCGGTTTGCATATGGTGTTGTTTGCCGGGACGATATTCTGGATGTTGCGGGCATTGCTGGCGTTGAATGCAACATTGCTGTTGCACTGGCCGGTTAAAAAATGGGCGGCAGGTGGTGCTTTGGTGGGGGCGGTATACTATCTGCTGATATCAGGTGCATCAATCTCGACCCAACGCGCCTTCATTCTGATTGCCATCATGTTCTTTGCTATCATGCTTGATCGACCGGCGATTTCCTTGCGTAATATTGCCATCGCCGCCGTCATAATCCTGGTGATCACGCCCTATAGTCTGCTGTCGGTAAGTTTTCAGATGTCATTTGCAGCCACCACGGCGCTAGTGGCGTTTTATGAATGGTTTCGCACCCGTGAATTCTTTCGGTTTTACCCGACGTCATCACCGGTCATGCGCGGTCTGTACAAGATCGCCTTTTATATCGCTGGGACCGCCCTTACCACCTTGATTGCCGGGCTGGCCACCAGTCCGTTTGCCGCTTATTATTTCCAGCGTATTGCGGTTTTCAGTCTTTTAGCCAACGTGTTGGCTCTGCCTGTCATCGGTTTCGTTGTGATGCCGGCGGGGCTGGTCGCCCTGTTGGCAATGCCACTTGGTCTTGATGGCTACGTGTTGTCTGTCATGGGGGCGGGACTGGATCTGGTTACAGATATCGCCAGCTGGACGGCGTCTTTGCCCAATGCGGTGAAAATCACACCGGCATTTTCCGGCACCGCCATGTTGCTCATGGTGTTTGGGGCTTTGTGGGTGTGCCTGTGGCGCACACGATGGCGGCTTTGGGGACTGGTGGCGATTGCTGTCGGGCTTGGTGTGACGCCGGTCTATCCATTGCCGGATATTTATGTTGCGGCAAGTGGCAGGAATATTGCCGTCAGGGGCGCTGATGGTTTGCTGGTGGTGGCCAAGAAGCGACGCGAACGGTTCTCTGTTGGAAAGTGGCTGGCACGTGAAGGCGATACAGTATCGCTCGGCGATGCTGCGAAACGCGATGGTTTCAGGTGTGATGCGAGCGGATGTATTTTTAAACTCAAAGACAATCGTCTGTTAAGTTTTGCGGAAAACCTGACAGCTGTTGAGGAAGATTGCCGCCGGGTTGATATCCTTATCTCCGCTGTGCCAATTCGCCTGAGTTGTGCGCGGCCCAAGGTGACGATTGACAAGTTTGATCTTTGGCGCAACGGTGCCTATACACTCAGCGTTTCGGGTGAGAATATAGTGGTGCGCAATGCACTTGAAATCAGGGGAGACAGACCCTGGGTGCGAAATCGCGGGCGAAAGAGACGGTATGACACAAGGCAAAAACCAGGAAGATAAACAGGTTTCATCCGACCAAATGTCTGCGGACAAGGACAGTAAACTGGCGTCCGGGCTGGAACGGCTGGCGTTCAAACTGCATGATTTTGCCAACCGTCTTATGGGGTATTTGCGGTAAAGCTTGTTGAGGCAAAAACAACAACGTGGGGAATTTAACATATGCAACCTGATCTGATTTTACGCGGCGGTCGTGTGATTGATCCTTCACAAGGTCTCGATGATGTGATGGATGTATCCTTCGCTGACGGCAAGGTTGCAGCAGTTGGAAGAGATCTGAAGGCCAATGCCAATACGCAAACGCGCGATGTTTCAGGCCAGATTGTTGTGCCGGGATTAATCGATCTGCACACACATGTCTATTGGGGCGGTACATCGCTGGGGATTGATGCCGAGGAATATTGCCGCACCTCCGGTGTGACCACAGCGGTTGATACGGG
>CAZJUF010000193.1:0-6068 GCA_964549055.1 uncultured Hyphomicrobiales bacterium
GCTGGCATGATGCCGCGCCCCAGCGCATCACCATCCTTATGAGTGAGCTGGCCAGTGGCTAAGGTGAGGCTGCCACCTTTGGGCATGGCATCCCGGGCATTGACCGACAGGTTCATGATCACCTGTTCGAGTTGATTGACATCAACCTTGACATAGCCGAGGTCCGCAGTTGTTTTGAAGCTGAGCTTGACGCGCTCACCCGACAGGCGCTCGAGCAGCACTTTCATGTCACTCAGGGCTTCATCCAGCAACAATATTGTCGGCCTCAAAGTTTGCCGACGCGAAAATGCCAGCAGTTGCCGCACCAGATTGGCCGCCCGGTTAGCGTTCTGCTTGATATTCATGATATCCTGAAACGACGGATCACCCGGCGTATGGCGGGTCAGCAGCAGATCGGAGAAGCCAATAACCGCTGTCAGCACATTATTGAAATCATGGGCGATGCCACCGGCCAGTTCGCCAACTGCCTGCATTTTCGAACTTTGCGAGAATTTTTGCTCTAACGCCCTGTGCTCGGTCACATCAACGGCATAAACAACAGCACCGGCCCCATCTTCGTCGAGGTTTTCACTCGGGCTGACAAACAGCTGGGCGATATTGTGCTTGCCTTCGTTAAACCGCACTTCGACCGCGGCAATCTTTGCCTGAACATCATTGGCCAGAGCAAAGTTGCGTTCAAATTCCGCATGTGCCTCTTTGTTGAAAAACGATGTCAAAGGCTTGTTGCGAGTAGATTTTTCGCCAATCAGTCTTGCAAATGCCGCATTGGAGTTAATAACCTGACCTTGCGTATCAAGCAGGGCAATGCCGATCGGTGCTGAATTAAAGAAACGGGCAAAACGCACTTCGGCAACACGCAAATCTTCCGAAACATCGTGACCGGCCTGACGGTTCAAAACCAGTGATTGTGAATCACCGGCGCGGCCATCATCACCGAAACTGACGCGATGAATAATGCGCACCGGCACGCTTGAGCCATCACGCGCACTCAGATCGACATCAAAAGTCTCAACCGTCTCACCGCCCGGTTTGGAGGCAAGATCAGGATTTATATGCGAATCCCTACCGATAATAATGTCCGACAGATTGAGTTGGCCCGACGTGGTTTCACCCAGTTCTATGCCCAGCCACCCGGCCAGGGTGGCGTTCATGTAATGGATGACGCCTTTTGCATCGGCAGAATAGAACCCGGCAGGGGCATGATCGAGATAATCGATCATATTTTGTAGCTCGACAAAAGCCAGTTCCTGCCGCGAGCGTTCCAGGGTTACGTCTTCCAGACGCCATAAAACCTGATTTTTGCCACCGCCCTGCCTGAGCGGTCGCACCGAGGCTTTGAGAAGAACCGTATTTTCCTTTGAATTTCCCAGCGCGTCACTGCCAGCAGGTATGCGTAATTCTTCGGTATGCTCGCGCCCCTCGCGTGCAGCAAGTGACAATCGGTAAATGCATTCCGACAGCTCAGCATGGCCGCTATACAGATATTCCGGTGCTCGGGGGCGACCGGAAAGCCCGGCTCCTACGAACTGGCGGTAGGCAGCATTGGCAAAGATGACCTGGCCGCGCTCGGTACAAATGGCACTGGGTGTGGGGATGGCTTCAGATAATCTTGCGGCATGAACAACATCAACATTTCTGCGGCCAAAATGTAAGGAGCCGGCAGCACCCAAAAACAGCGAACACATGCCGATAACCGCCAAAACCGAAAGCACCGAAACCAGTAATGGTTCGGACGTTTCGCGTGCTGGCAAGGCGAGGGCAACGGCGGTTAGTGCGAGCACGAGGCACAAGGCAACAGTGACAACCATTCGGCCCCGCCCGGTTTCCTCGCGCAAGGCGTCTTCCAATTCGTCGCTCAAAATCCGCCTCTTTCAGCCCTGTGTGTCAATTTAAAAACTTCCGTCACCTGTGTTTTAGTTCCGATCTATTGTTTCGTTCTTCAATGTGAATCACACTTATTCATCCGAATCAATTCGGAGTTTGTTTTTTCTTTGCAGTCTACCCCGAATGTTCATTACGTATCCAATAACTTGGGCAACAGCTTTATAGTGCTCGGAATCAATTTCCCCATCAACATCCACAGTCGCATACAAAGCACGCGCCAGCGGCGGGTTTTCGACAACCGGAATGGCATGTTCTTCGGCAATCTCGCGAATTTTAAAAGCGATGGTATCAATACCCTTGGCCAGGCAGATGGGCGCACCCATACCTTTTTCATATTTCAGGGCAATGGCATAATGCGTCGGGTTGGTGATGACGACGGAGGCATCGGGCACACTGGCCATCATGCGTTTGCGGCCACGCTCCTGACGCAACTGGCGCAATTTACCTTTTACAACCGGATCACCCTCCATTTGCTTGTGCTCATCCTTGACTTCCTGAAAAGTCATCCGTTGTTTTTTGGTCCACTTCTGGCGCTGATAGAGCAGATCAGCCGCCGCAATAACAGTGAGAACGGAAATAACGCCGACCAGTAGATTTACCGTCATTTCCCGCAATACCGGCAGCAGGTTTACAATGTCGGACATGACCATTGGATCAAGGCGGTCGCGCTCGGGCCAGACAATGTAAAACATCATGATCGAGACAATCGCCAGTTTGGCCAGACCAATGATAAAATTTACCAAAGATGTAGAGGAAAAGAGGCGTTTTGCACCAGCGGCCGGCGAAATTTTGTTGAACTTCGGCTTGAGCTGCTCGGCGGAAATGTTGGGCGGGTTTTGAAATACATTGCCGGCAATGGCCGAGACAATCAGCACCAAAAACGGCACCATGAGTATGAACAGAACACTTGCTCCGGTATTGGTGATCATGAAAAGCACATTATCGCCATCCATCGGAATGGAATCAGCGTTTTCCAGAAATCCCGATAACAGGTTCTTCAGCTTTAGTGCCGCATCGCCCGAAAACACTGCAATCAGCAGCGTTATACCAATCATAACGAACCAGGTATTGACCTCCTGGCTTTTGGCAACATCCCCTTTTTTACGCGCATCTTCGAGGCGTTTCTGGGTCGGTTCCTCGGTTTTTTCAGCATCGTCTGATTGATTTTCGGCCATTGGTCCCGGCTTTAAGGTCTATGTGAACTGAGAAATGATTTTGATGAAATGGTCGACAAACCACATTGACATCACGGTCAGGAGAAACATAAAGAGCAAAAAGCCCAAAGCGATGTTGGCAGGCATGGCAACAAAGAAAATCTGTATTTGCGGCATCAGCCGCGACAGGATGCCAATACCAAAATAAAAGATCAGACCAAAAACCAGAAATGGTGCGGAAATCTGAATGCCGACGGTGAACGATGAGGCGACAGTGGCTATGGCCATGGAGGCAAAATCGCCCAGGGGCAACATCGCACCGGGCTTGAACATAGTATAGCTCTCATACATGGCAGCTATCAGCATATGGTGCAGGTTGAGCACAAAAATCAGTGTTATTGCGACCATCGACAAAAATGAGCCAATGATGGCACCCTGAATGCCCTGGACAAAATCATTGCTTTGGGCAAAGGCCAGCCCGATCTGAAAGGCAATAACGGTGCCGGCAACGTGAGTGGCACTCATTATCAGGCGGGCGGAAGTGCCGATAAACAGGCCGACAATCATCTCACCGCCGAGAAGGGCAAAACCCTGCAAAAGCGTGGGCGGCAAAACGCCATACTGATCCTTTACCACCGGTATCATTACCAGGGTAAACAACAGGCCCATCATCAATCTTACCCGAGAGGAAACAACCGCTTCGCCCAACGCCGGCAGCAACATCAACATGGTGCCGATGCGACCAAAGATCAGCATAAATATGAATGCGGTCTGGGGCAGATAAGAAAGGGTCATCCCGCTATAATACGTTCAAAAATCATATCCATATAAGCTGCCAGCGCCTGACCCATGAACGGCAGGGTAAGCAGCAGCATAAAAAAAACAGCAATAATCTTGGGCACAAACACCAGGGTCATTTCCTGAATCTGGGTAAGTGCCTGCATCAAAGCGATGACAACACCAACAACGAGACCGGCAACCATCAAGGGGCCTGAGAGCTTGAGCAGTAAAAAGATGCCGCTGCGGGCTATATCCAGAACTTCCGGTCCGGTCATTTTCAGACACCTTTCGGTTAGCTGTGCAAAGTTGGGACTGGTTTTAAAGGATAAAGACCTAGATCGGCATGCGCAAGACTTCCTGATAAGCGGTTATGACGCGATCACGCACGGAAACAAGTGCCTGAACGGTGAGTTCGGTTTCAGCCACAGCGGTAACAACATCAATAATATCGGCCTTGCCTTGCGTCATTGCCAGCAGGTTACTATCTGATTTTTCCCCGGTTTTACTCAGGCTTTCTACCGTTTTTTCCAAAACGCTGGAAAAGCTGGGGCCTTGCATTTTGCTATCAAGACCGGTGGCTTTGGATGTTTCATCGAACATTTTAGCTGCATTGGCATAGGCATTTGCAACTGTGGCTGCTGGCATTTTCATGGCTTAAACTTTCAGTTATGCCCGTAAAATTTCTATGGTGGCGGACAACATGCGCCGCGAAGCTTTGATTAAATTCAGATTTGATTCGTATCCCCGTTGCGCCTGACGCATGTCAGTGAGCTCCACAAGTGAGCTAACATTGGGCTCCTTGACGTAGCCGGCATCATTGGCGGCAGGGTGGCCCGGCTTGTAACTCAGGGTAAAAGGCGTTTGATCAAACTTGACCCGGCCCTGCTTGACCACAAGACCGCCAACTTCTTTATCGAAGACAGATTGAAAAGTGGGGATGCGGCGTCGATAAGGATCGCCGCCCTTGGTGCTGGCGGTGGAACTTGAGTTTGCCAGATTTTCTGCAATTATGCGCATCCGTCCGGTTTGTGCCCGCAACCCGGATGCTGCAATTTTAATTGATCCAATTAATTCCATAATTTAACTCCAACTTCTGCGTTAATAAACAAACTCTTCAGATCTAGTTTTTACCCACGGCCAGTCGTAACAGCCCCAGCGATCTGGAATACAGCGTGGTTGCAGCCTGATATTCCATCTGGTTTTCAGTCACCTTGATCATCTGATCTTCAAGGGACACTGCATTGCCATTTGGGGTGATTTCCCAGTCAATCGACTTTTCAGCCTTGAAGCCATCGACATTGCCGCCAACAGAAAAAGTCGCCATGCTGAGGTGCCCGGCGTTGGTTTTCATTGCTGAAACGCCCATTGAACCAGATGAATTTCCGGGTATCAGCGTCGAAAAATCCACACGTTTAAGATCACGCGGCTGATAATTCGGCGTATTTGCGTTGGCAATGTTCTGGGCCAGCACTGTCTGGCGGGCCTGATGCCACTTCAGCTTACTCTTTAATGTACTGAGTATCGGGATATCGGAAAAGGCCATAAGTGGCGCTTTCTCTTAACTTCATCGCGAAAATTCAAACTTCCCGTTCTGGGCTTCGAACATCGCCTCGATGGCTCCGCTATCCTGCGTGTTATTAAGTTTCGATGGTTATGGTTAAAACTATCTTAACTGTGGTAAGATTTTGTCAACCTTGGATTCGGCGGAAATACGGGGGCGTTAACATATTGTTGACCATGTTCCCGGCAATAAATGCCTATTGAGTGATTAATTTGACGCCAGTTTGGAGCAGTTAAACTATGGATTTTACGAAAATTTTTGATTTTGTTGGTGATATTCCCGATGGTGCCAAATATGTGGCAGCCCTGATCTTCGTTCTGATATTGATTCTTTTAGTAGGGTGGGTGCTGAAGAAAATCTCCATGAAGGTACGCAAACGCGGACGCGATGGCGGGCGTTTAAAAGTTGGGGAAAGTATTATGCTCGATTCCCAACGCACATTGACCCTTGTTAGTTGCGATGACGTCGAACACCTCATTTTGCTGGGAGACACAAATGATCTGGTGATTGCCGCGAACATTAACAATCCCGGTTCAGAGGTCAACCACCATGGGTTTTCTGAAGCTGGAGACCGGATTGCTGAAACCCCGGCACCCATTCAGGCAGCAGTGCAAACAACCCCGGCACCCGTTCAGGCAGCGGTGCAAACAGCACCGGCACCAGTTCACGCAGCGGTGCAAACAGCACCG
>CAZJUF010000194.1:0-6060 GCA_964549055.1 uncultured Hyphomicrobiales bacterium
TGAACGCTTTAAATTCCTGATCTCTCAAGGTCAGACCGGCCTGTCGACTGATTTTGATATGCCAACCCTGATGGGTTACGACAGTGATCATGAAATGTCAGATGGCGAAGTCGGACGCGAAGGCGTGGCCGTTGATACGCTGGCCGATATGGAAGCGCTGTTTGCCGACATTGATCTTGAAGCAATCTCGGTTTCATTGACCATAAATCCGTCTGCCTGGATATTGCTCGCCATGTACATCGCCCTGGCTGAAAGCCGCGGGCTGGATCTCAATAAAATTTCCGGCACGGTGCAGGCCGACATTCTTAAAGAATATATGGCGCAAAAAGAATTTATCTTTCCCATAAGCCCATCGGTGCGAATTGTGCGCGACATGATTGCTTATTCAGCCAAAACCATGAAGCGCTATAACCCGGTCAACATCTCCGGTTACCACATTTCCGAAGCCGGTGCCTCGCCCCTGCATGAAGCAGCCTTCACCCTTGCCAACCTGATCGTCTATGTGGAGGAGGTCACAAAAACCGGCATGGACGTGGATGATTTCGCCCCGCGCCTGTCATTTTTCTTTGTCTCTCAGGCTGACTTCTTTGAGGAGATTGCCAAGTTCCGCGCCTTGCGGCGATGCTATGCCAAAATCATGAAGGAACGCTTTGGTGCTAAAAAGCCAGAATCCATGCGTCTGCGCTTTCATTGCCAGACAGCGGCCGCATCGCTGACAAAACCGCAATTTATGATCAACACGGTGCGCACCGGCTTTCAGGCGCTTTCTGCCGTGCTCGGCGGCGCACAATCCCTGCACACCAACGGCTATGATGAAGCCTTTGCTATTCCCACGGAAGATGCCATGCAACTGGCCTTGCGCACCCAGCAGATCATTGCAGAAGAAACCAATGTGACCCAGGTGGTCGATCCGCTTGGCGGCTCATATTATGTCGAGGCTTTGACCAATGACTATGAAACAAAGATTTTCGAAGTGCTGGATGAGATTGATGAACGTGGCGGCACCATAAAGCTGATTGAAGAAGGCTGGTTTCAAAAACACATCGCCGATTTTGCCTATGAAACAGCATTGCGAAAACAATCGGGCGAAAAGCCGGTCATTGGCGTTAATTGTCATCGAATCGATGAAAGTGACGTGAAAATAGAAACTCATCCGTATGATCTTGAAACCGCAAAAAAACAGATATCAAGAACCAGAAGTGTCCGCGCCCAGCGCGATGAAAGCAAAGTGCAGGCTCTGCTCGATGATTTGGTTCAAGTCGCCCAAGACGACAGTCAGAACATTATGCCCGTTACTATTGAACTGGTAAAAGCTGGTGCCACCATGGGTGATATCGTCGAAAAACTGAAAATTGTCTGGGGTACCTATCGCGAGACTCCGGTTTTCTAGCTGTGACCGGATTACTTTGAGTTAGCCGCACCGTCCCGGCCTTGAGCCGGGACCTGTTGGTGTTCAATCGGGATGTTAGAGAAGATCCCGGCTCAAGGCCGGGACGGTGCGAAGAACTAAACCACCTTTGTCTGACGACATGTCATCCAATCCCGCTGGTAGCATCCCATTCTTCAATTATCAACTCCATGGTGACACAGACATTATTCGCACCGGGGATAAACCGGCCCGCCCGGATGTCACCGTGCTGGTCCACCACGACACCATACAGGCTGGCTTGGGGAACATCTCCATCGTCGCATTTTATCTCACCGTTTAAACACAATACCTCAACCACCGGGCCTTCTAAGGTTTGTGATTTCCCCTCGGCAATTTCCAGATTGGCACTGGTAAGGCTTCCCAGACTTCCCCTTATAAAAGCATTGAGAATGTTCTCTTTCAGGCAGGTTTTTTCGACACTGGTTACAAGGTCTTCATTGGGAGCAATGCGAACACAGATGGCCCGACTGTTCAATTTATTCACTTCCGCCGCCATAATATTATCCTGTTTCTTCAAAGGGTTGCTGGTTTGAAAATCGAATGTGTGACTTCGCCATCATACATTTGCCTGAAACCCGCACCCACAAGCCCGGTAAAAAAAGCCGTCACCGGCTGTTTGCAAATTCTGATCTTATCCGCCACAAAATGTCCGCCAATTGGTGCGCCATTATGTGAGGAGACAAGACCATGGCAGTGGACCAAAAGCGCGCCATCTTCGCCGATACCAATATTTGCATTGGCACAAATCAACATCACGGCAGCGCTTTCTTTTTGTGGCGGCCTGTAGTTGATTTTGTTGTGTACAGTCGGGTCTTTCCGACCCAGACAATATTCAAAATCTTCAAGAAACCCGCCGACAAGATTAACGCCGGCTGACTTCAAGCCACGCAAGCGGCAGGCCTTTATCAGCTCGTCACTCAAAATTCCGCCCGGCAACAGAAGCTGACTAAAGGCAATGTTTTGGTGTGAAGTTTTTGTCAGTACACGTTCTTTATCGACCTCACCGGGATGTTGATGAAACTCCGGCCGCGGTATCATTGCCCTTGGCCTCTCGGCCAGCCGTCCTTGTTTAAAATCTCTTTGATAATTTTCTTGGCAACTTTTCCATAGGCTGATTTTGGCATTTCGTCCCAAAACAAAACCAGCTGTGGCACTTTGTAGCGGGAAATTTTACCGGCCATCCAGCCGATTAATTCTGCTTCAGTTAAAGCGCAATCGGGAGCGCAGACAATTATCGCCACGCCCGCTTCACCCCATTTATCATGCGGCATTCCAACCACGGCCACTTCACTCACGTCAGGGTGGGACAATATTTTTTCTTCAATTTCACGCGGATAAATATTTGAGCCGCCGGAAATATACATGTCGGACGCCCGCCCGGTGATGAACACATAGCCATTATCATCCAGATGACCCAGATCTCCGGTTCGAAACCAACCGTCACGAAAGGCTGCTTCATTAGCTTCTACATTGTTGAAATAACCGGCAAAAACTCCGGGGCCGATAACACAGATTTCTCCAGTCTCATTGGCCCCCAGCATTTTGCCATCCTCATCCATGATCGCCACCTGCATGCCGGTGCGGGCAAAACCGCAGGTTCCCGCTTTAACCAGTGCGCCGTTTTCGATGATGTGTAAGTTAGCAGGCAGCACCGTAATGTTACCGGTGACTTCACCCAGGCCGAAATATTGTACCAGAACCTGCCCAAGTTTTGCCAGTGCCTTTTTTTGATCTTCGCCATACATCGGCGCACCGGCATAGATTACGTGGCGCAAACTGGAGTGGTTAAATGTATCTACGGCCTCATGTTCGACCAGCAGTTTGACGATGCTGGGAACTGTGAACATGTTGCTGATGCGATGTTCCTCAACCAGTTGCCAGACTTCTTCGGGCATCAATCTTTTGGCTTCGAGCAGAACCGTTGCAGCCCCTCGTGCCACTTGAGTCAGCTGGTGAATTCCAGCACCATGGGACAGCGGTGCCACCACCAACGAGCGGTCGACTTCAGTGGTGCCGGGCAAAAGATCAGCCAGGTGATTGGTCACCACAAAAGCCATTTGCCCATGGGTTAGTACGGCTGCTTTGGGGTTGCCGGTTGTGCCTGACGTAAAGAAAAACCACAGGGGATCATCATACTCAACCGCCACGGATTGAAACGGCAACTCACTGTTATTTTCAGCCAGACTATCAAAGCATGTTGCGCCATCGAATTCTGCGCCAATCGAAATCAGGGTTTTCAGTTGCGGTAGAGTTTTTTCAACCGCTGCCACATGATCCAAAAACTCGATTTGCGAAATTACCGCTACCGCACCGGCACTTTTAGCAATCCCGGCAACTTCATCGGGCATCAGGCGAAAATTTACCGGCACCAGTATTGCGCCGAGCTTGAAGCAGGCAAACATGGCCTCAAACATCTGATTGCAGTTTCGCGACTGCACCAAAACCCGGTCGCCCTTGACGACCCCACTAGCGGCAAGACCGTGCGCAACATTATCAACGCGAACATTGAGTTCACGCCAGGTCCATGTTTTTACACCCCAAATGAGGGCTGGATAATCGGGCAGGCGCTGGGCCGTCTGGGTTAGCATGTCGCCAAGGTTCATCACCCGGCGGCTTTGAGGGAGGCCTTCAAAACCCTTTGTTGCACTCACTTGATACGCTCCAGAATACTGACGTAATTGGCAACGGCTGCTCCACCCATGTTGAAGATACCGGCCAGTTCAGCATCGGGTATCTGCATCTCGTCTGCTTCATCCATAAGCTGCATCGCCGCCAGCACATGCATGGAAACACCAGTAGCACCAATCGGATGGCCTTTGGCCTTGAGACCACCAGAAGGGTTTATCGGTAGCGCACCATCTTTTTGCGAAATACCCTCATCAATGATGCGGCTACCCTGACCCTCTTCTGCCAGTCCCATGGCTTCATATTCGAGCAGTTCAGCGATAGTGAAACAATCATGGGTTTCCACCAGATCGAGATCGTGGATAGAGAGTTTTGCTGTTTCCAGCGCTGATTTCCACGCCAGAGCGGCGCCGTCAAAACGGGCAATATCGCGCTTTGACAGCGGCAAAAATTCATTCACCTGCACAGTCGCCCGAAAAGCGATGGCACGTTTCATGGTGAGCGCGGTTTCAGTGTCGGTCAATACGATGGCTGCTGCACCGTCCGAAATAAGCGAACAATCGGTTCGCCGCAACGGTTGGGCGACATAGGGGTTTTTTTCCGACACTGTATTACAAAACTCAAACCCAAGGTCTTTGCGAATATGTGCATACGGGTTGGACATCGCATTGTGATGGTTCTTTGCCGCAATCCGGGCCAGCGTTTCTGATTTATCCCCATGGCGCTGAAAATAGGCTTCGGTAATCTTCGCAAACACCCCGGCAAATCCTCCGGCAACATCAGCTTCCTGGCTGTGGTAACTTGCACCGAGAAGAATTTCTCCTATTTCACTAACCGGCGTTGCTGTCATTTTTTCAACACCGACAACGAGAGCTATGCGCCCACGCCCCGACAGGATAAAATCGCGCGCCGCATGAATGGCGGCACTTCCGGTGGCACAGGCATTTTCCACCCGCACCGCTGGTGTATGTCTGAAGCTGTCATCGGCAAGAGAAAACAATCCGGCATGAAAGTCCTGGGCACTAAGTCCGTTGTTCATCACACCAACGAAGCACCCATCAACATCACTTGCCGCAATGCCTGAATGCGACAGCGATTGCATCGCTACATCACGCAGCAGGCTTTCCGCATTTTCTTCAGGCAATTTTCCAAAAGGAGAATGCGCCCACCCCACAATACATACCATATTCACCACCAGATTATTCTTGGTTTACGAATATGATATTGTCACAATAAGGGGTTTATCACCATACTTTTCAGGCGGTTGACAGAATTACTCTAATCACTCTTCCATTTTATGGAACATCCCATGGAGGGGATTTGCGCCTTGGGTCCGTGGCCGCATTGGGCCACTTGTTTCATCGCTTCAAATAAGTCGCGGCGTAAATCTTCAGGTCCGGCCTGTTTGCGCGAGGCATCGAGGCGTCCGCGATACTGTAATTCGCCATTGGCATTAAAGCCGAAAAAATCGGGCGTACAAACAGCATCATAGGTTTTGGCAACAGCTTGACTTTCATCATGCAGATAAGGAAATGGAAAATCATTGGCTGCTGCTACCGCCTGCATTCCTTCAAATGAATCTTCAGGGTAATCGTCAGCATCATTACCATTGATCGCCACCACGCCAATTCCCAGTTCGCTCAGATCACGGGCATCTCTGATGATGCGATCAAGTACCGATTTGACATAGGGGCAATGGTTGCAGATGAACATCACCAGCGTGCCTTTGGGTCCGGACACATCACTCAATGACATCATTGTGCCATCAATATTTTTCAAAGTGAAATCCGGTGCCTGCCAGCCAAAATCACATATAGGTGTTTCTACCGCCATTTTTAATTTCCCAATAACGCATCCAGTTTCGCCACAGTATCGATCTCGCTGAAGCAATTGACAATAGCACTTGCCTCGCTGAAATCAGAACCATTGGTGTACTTGCACGGGCAAACCACGCAAGGCACGCCCGCGCGAGTGCAAGACAACAGGCCATTGCGCGAATCTTCCAG
>CAZJUF010000195.1:0-4685 GCA_964549055.1 uncultured Hyphomicrobiales bacterium
GCATCATAAAGGGTATCCATGTCAGCAACACCGCTATCAAGAACCATGGCCGCTGTAAAAGTTTTGAAGGTTGAACCCAACTCATAAACCCCGGCGGTATTGCGGTTAAGCGTTTCCTTGTTAACCGTCTGGGTGGGATTATTAGGGTCAAAATCCGGCAATGAAGCCATCGCCACCACTTCACCACTTTGAACGTCAATCACAATACCGGCAATGGCCTTTGCGCTGAATTCTTCTTTGGCGCGCGCCAGTTCATCCGACAGAGCGTATTGCACTCGCAAGTCAACAGACAGGTAAACCGGCTCAACTTTGGCAACTTTTTTGGTTTTGGGTTTGTTTTTTAGTGACCGGTCGATATATTTCTCAATCCCGGCAATGCCATTATTATCAATATCGACGTAGCCCAGAACGTGGGCGGCAGCCCGGCCATTGGGATAGACCCGGCGCGTTTCGTCGACAAAATACAGCCCCGGCAGCCCCAGATTGTAGATGCTGGCCTTTTGCTTTGGCGTCACCTCGCGCCTGATCCATACAAACGCCCGTTTGGTGCTGAGTTTTTTGCGCAATGCAGGCGCATCAATATCAGGTAAAATCGCATTGATAGCGTCGGACGCTTCATCGATATCAATTATTTTGCGCGCATCGGCATAAAGGGAAGCGACCGTTATGTCTGTCGCCATCATTTCACCATTACGATCAAAAATATCCGGTCTTGGCGGAACCGCATTGACCGTGGCGGCAACATTGAGGCGACTGTCATCGTCACCGAGCATGGACAGATTGACCAGCCGAACAGCCAGAATGGTAAAAGCGAAGGCAAAAATTCCAAGCACCAGCACAAGGCGCGACAACATGTCATTTTCCCGCGCAGAGGCGGCATCACCAGGCATGTTGTCCATGGAAAATTTCTTTTTCCGACTATTTTCTTGTTTCACTTCAAACCTGCCCGTTCTACTTAATTTCGCTCACTCATTGGACCTCAATTGATCCCGTGGCATTTCCGGCAAACCCTCCCAGCCGTTTGTCCTCTTCAAAATCTTCATTATCGCGGCGACGTTCCGGCAAATTGTTGACCGTTACAATCTGACTGGCGCTCAGCGGCATTAATTTGGTATAGCGCTCCGCCAGCCGCTTCAACCGGGCCGGTTGATTGAGATAGCTCCATTCAGCACGTAAAATGTTGATTGTCTCAACTTCCTTGCGGATCTCAACCTTGAGAACCTTGATGCGCCTGATTTCAACCTGTGCATCGTACTTGACGGTGTAAAGCACCACTGCAAGCACAACACTCATCATAAATGAGACGATATTGAGGACGCGGATCATGACAAAGCCCTCCCCTCAACCGAATACCTCGGAAAAACCATAGCCCCGGCATCATCCGGCCACGGCGCAGCACTGGTGCGCTGGGCTGCACGCAGGCGCGCCGACCGCGCCCGTGGGTTAGCATCAACCTCATCATCACCGGGACGCTGCGCCTTATGCTTGATTTCCACAAACGAAGGCGCGTTTTGACTGCCGGTATCCTGGGGCATATGGCGCGAGCCTTGCGGGGTTTTGCCGCAACGCTGGCGCAAGAACCGCTTGACAATGCGGTCTTCAAGAGAATGAAACGATACAACGGCAATATGCCCGCCACGCCTAAGAATGGCTTCGGCTGCAGTCAGGCCCTGGGCCAGTTCATCCAGCTCGCCATTGACATAAATGCGCAAGGCCTGAAAAGTCCGGGTTGCGGGATGAAGGTTTTTCCGGCCCGGTTTTTGATGCACCACGCCGGAGATAATTTTCGCCAGTTCGCCCGTGCGCTTTAAGGGTTTTTCAAGCCGCGCTTCTACAATTGCTCTCGCTATTGCGCGTGATTGCCGTTCCTCACCAAAAATATAAATTAACGCGGCCAGATCTTTCTGATCGAGACCGTTTACCACGTCTGCTGCACTTAAACCCTCGGAAGTTACCCCTTCCATACGCATATCAAGTGGTCCATCCATCTGAAATGAAAACCCGCGGGCGGCATCATCAATCTGAAACGAAGACACACCGACATCAAAAGTCACGCCATCAACCTGGGCAATGCCAAGCGGCTCAAGCAGGGATTTCATCTGTGAAAAACGCCCCTCGACCAAAATCAGCCGGTCAGGGTAATCGGCGAGCAGAGACTTGCCGCGTTCTATCGCCTGGGGGTCGCGGTCAATGGCCACAACTGTGCAATTTGCAGCTTCAAGTAAAGCGCGGGCATAGCCGCCGCCGCCAAAAGTTGCATCGACATAAATTCCGTTGTCGTGCGGCTGCAACACGTCTAGCACCTGCGACATCATCACCGGAACATGGCTACCGGCTACCGTCACCATTTCCACCACATTGTCCGCATCTGTTTCAAGACCCGCTGGTGCACGTCTTTCTCCACAAAACTCAACCAAATACAACGGCAATCCTATGGTTAAATATTCCAGCCACAGCCGGGAACTAAATTTAATCAATTATTACCGACTGGTTTTATAGCGGATCACCCGTTAACAGAGCCTTTACTTTTAGCATTGCCCTGGGTGAATTTGCGGGTTTAATGTGGTTTTTTCGTCCATTCCTGCACACACAGGCAGAAAACAAAACAGATCGATAAGCGTGTATTTTAAGCGTCAGTTGGCCTGTAAGCCGGGTTCTGTCCACTGCATTGCAGGTGTATGACCATTCATCTAGGACGCCCATTGCTGAGCGCCTCAAGCAACCAACCCGGATAGCGGCCTGGAAACCGGCCTGAGCGTAAAACGCTCGTGCCATCCCTATTTGGTTTTGCTCCCGGTGGGGTTTACCATGCCAGCTGCATTACTGCAGCCGCGGTGCGCTCTTACCGCACCCTTTCACCCTTACCTGACGGGTTTGACCCGAAGATCAATCATCAGGCGGTTTACTTTCTGTGGCACTTTCCCTGGGGTTACCCCCGCCGGGCGTTACCCGGCACCGTGTTCCCATGGAGCCCGGACTTTCCTCTCCGGGATTATCAAGACAATCCCGCAGCGGCCATCCAGCCAACTGACTGAAAATCAATAGGGCGTCAGTGACGCAAACGTCAAGCCTAGAATGCGCCCGCGGTTTCATTTGGCGGTATTTGCGCAAGATTATTCTCTTCCATGCGCTGCAGGAGATTAAACAATGTCTGCAATGTGGAATAATCAGCAATACCATCCACACGGCTCTGGCGGAAATGGCGCTGAAACGCCGTTACCACCTGACTGGTTTGGGCATCATACGTACCGGTGATTTTCAATCCATAGCCATAGGTGGAAAGTGCGCTTTGCAGGTTGAGGATATGTTTGCTGGTATCGCCGAGCTTAAAACCCTCAACGCCATCAATCGGCTCGGGCTCAACCCACAGGCCAATACCGGCACTAAACAGGCTTTGCCAGTCAAATTTTTCACCCGGATCCTGTTTGCGTGCCGGTGCCACATCAGAGTGTGCCAGCACGCGCTCAGGGGCAATTCTATGGCGGCTGAAAATATCATGGCATAAAGCCTCCACCGCCTCCATCTGGATATCGGGGAAAGGCGGATAACCCTGATCAGGCCCGACATTGGCAATCTCAATGCCGATCGAGCAGCTGTTAATATCCTCGCACCCGGCCCAAAATGACTTGCCCGCATGCCAGGCGCGGTTTTCTTCCTCCACCATTTGGGTAATCTCGCCGTCTTCCGCGATGAGGTAATGGCAACTGACCCGGGTTACTGGATCACACAGCCGTTCGATGGCATCAGCAGCAGTTGCCATATTGGTGTAATGCAACAACAAAAGGTCCGGCTTTTGCCCCCCTGCACGCTCATCAAAACTTGGCGACATGCATCGGTCAATTTCGAAGGTGGCCATTGCTAAAGCCTCCGTTCCTTGACAATCTCATCGTAGGCGGCATTGATCGCCGCCAGCTTTTCATTGGCAATAACGATGGCTTCTTCGGGCACACCGCGGGCAATCAGCTTGTCCGGGTGGTTTTCTGCAACCAGCTTGCGATAGGTGAGTTTGATATATTTAGAGGATTCTTCGCGTGAAACCCCTAGCGTCACGTAAGGATCACGCTTATCCATCTCCATATGCCGGGATTTAATGCGGAGAAAATCTTCGGCTGAGAACCCGAAAATTGTCGCAACGCTTTCAAGATAACTCAATTCGGCCGGATGCAGGACACCGTCAGCCTTGGCAATGTGAAACAACCCGTCCACCACATCTTCCAGAACCTCCAGCCGGCCATCGAATAATCCGGCCAATTGTGCGGCATAGGCCTCAAAACCGGCAACTGATTGTTTGGCCCGGTCAAACAGGCGGCCGACATTTTTTGAATCTTCAGCTGGCACCTTGAAAATCTGTTTAAACGCGGCAATCTCATCGCGCGTCACCACCCCGTCCGCCTTGGCCATTTTCGCCGAAAGAGCAATGATACCGATAGAAAAAGCCACCTGGTCTTCCGGCTTTTTTTCCGGATCATATGGCAGTTCTTTATCGATAAAATAATGCCCGGCAATACTGCCCAGCAACGCGCCCAAAGGCCCGCCCATGTAAAGCCCGGCAGCAGCACCGGCTAATTTTCCGTAAATAGACATGGGCGCCAGTTTAGATGAGTCTTGAATAAAAGTATTGATCAATCTCGTGGTCACTCTCCGGCATCAAAAAGTCACAATATTTTTCTCTTTACCCTGTAGTT
>CAZJUF010000195.1:4785-5927 GCA_964549055.1 uncultured Hyphomicrobiales bacterium
AATAAAACTGTTTGATCCCAAATCGTTTTCTCGCACACTATTCGTCAGTTTCATCCATCCATGAGTTAACGAAATCCAATCATGTCGCAAGATTTCAAAGGGCTGATGTTTGGCCTGACAGGTGTAATCATTTTCGGACTTACCTTGCCTGCAACCCGGATTGCGGTGAGTGAGCTTGATGCCATCACAGTTGGTCTTGGCCGCGCCATCATTGCCGCCATGCTCGCTGCACTTTATCTGTTCATCACCAAAGCCCGGCGACCGAATGCCGCCGAGTTCAAAAAGCTGGCCGTAACCGCTGCCGGTATCATCTTTGGTTTTCCCCTGCTCTCAGCCATAGCCATGCAATATACCCCCGCTTCCCACGGTGGTGTCATGCTTGGTATCCTGCCTCTCGCCACAGTTGCCGCCAGCGCAATTTTTGCCGGCGAACGCCCCTCTTTAGCCTTTTGGGCGTGCAGCACGATTGGCGCTGCCGCCGTCGTCCTGTTTGCCATCCTCGAGGGCGGGTTTAAACTGCAGCTTGCTGATATCCTGTTGGTCGCCTCTGTGCTGAGTGCGGCCACTGGTTATGCCATTGGTGGCCGGTTGAGCAAAACGCTTGGCGGCTCAAACGTCATCTCCTGGGCATTGGTGATATCTTTGCCTGTTCTCATCCCACCGGTTCTGTATGTCGCACCAGACCTGCCCCCATCCGTGTCATTCGATGTCTGGGTGTCTTTTTTATATGTTTCCGTTTTCAGCCAGTTTTTAGGATTTTTCGCCTGGAACAAGGGCATGGTACTAAGCGGCATTGCCCGCGTTGGACAGCTTCAGCTATTGCAGCCCTTCATAACATTGGCGGCGGCGGCGATTATATTGAATGAACCATTGACCTGGATGACGGTTGGCTTCGCCAGTTTTGTGGTCGTTGTGGTCGCTGTCGGCAGAAAACTCCAGGTTCGCTAACACATAGGAATGTGGATGGAATTGAAGGATTTATTGACGCGAGAGCTTTAGCACAATAAGTTCCTTAGCAACTGTTCACCAGGGGTGCCGGTCAGAGATTCGAGGATTTTAAACCTCATATCCAGGCCGCCGGCTGAGAGATACCCTAACAACCTGATCTGGTTCGCACCAGCGGAGGGAGAGTGTAGCATCGA
>CAZJUF010000196.1:0-1818 GCA_964549055.1 uncultured Hyphomicrobiales bacterium
TGACGCTGATCATGCGTCTGGTGCGCGCTGAGATGATGGAAGTGTTGCGCACGGACTTCATCAAGTTCGGCCGTGCACGGGGCTTGAGTGATCGCTCATTGCAGTTTCGCCATGCTCTGAAAAATACCCTGATACCGGTGATTACCATAACCGGGCTTCAGGTCGGCTCGATCATAGCTTTCGCCATCATTACCGAAAGTGTGTTCCAGTGGCCGGGCATGGGATTGTTGTTTATTCAGGCCATTGGCAATGCTGATATTCCGATCATGGCAGCTTACCTGGTGTTGATTGCCTTCATTTTTGTATTGATCAATCTTGTGGTTGATATTCTTTATTTTGTAGTTGATCCGCGCTTGCGATCTTCGTCTGAGAGTGGCAGTGAATAATCAGGATCAAGAGGTGGAACGCGGTGTCGTGGCGGACTTTTTCTTCCGCATAAGCGATAGTGATCTGTGGTATTCCTTCTGGCATACACCCATAGCCGTAGCCTCTGCTGCCTTGTCTTTAATCCTCATCATCGGGGCGGGATTGTCTCCTTTTATCGCCCCCTATAATCCCTTTGACCTTGCCACACTTGATTTGATGGATTCAAATCTGCCGCCAACCTGGCAAGTTGGGGGTGATCCGCGTTACTGGCTTGGCACCGATGATCAGGGCCGCGATATTCTGTCGGCGGTGCTTTATGGCTCGCGAATTTCGCTGCTGGTGGGGTTTGCCTCTGTCGCCCTGTCGCTGGTGGTGGGCGTTGGTCTCGGGCTGGTTTCGGGATATATGGGCGGGCGTGTTGATGCGATCATTATGCGTATTGCTGACGTTCAGCTTTCTTTTCCAGCGATCCTGATAGCCTTGCTGGTCGATGGTGTGGTGCGCAATATCATGCCCAAAGAAGTGCATGAGGAATTGGCACTTTATGTCATCATTTTTGCCATCGCCATTTCTGGCTGGGTGCAATATGCCCGTACTGTGCGCTCTTCGGTGATGGCGGAGAAGGTTAAGGAATATGTTCAGGCCGGGCAGGTAATCGGCCTGGGGGCATGGGCGATCATGTGGCGGCATATTCTGCCCAATATTCTGGGACCGGTCTTTGTTATCGCAACGCTGCATCTGGCACTGGCGATCATCACCGAGGCAACGTTAAGCTTTCTCGGTGTCGGCCTGCCGCCAACCACACCGTCTTTGGGCACACTTATTCGCATCGGCAATGAGTATCTATTTTCCGGTGAATGGTGGATCACCATTTTCCCCGGCGCAGCGCTTGTTCTCATAGCGCTTTCCGTCAATCTTTTTGGTGACTGGCTGCGTGATGCCATCAACCCGAAACTGCTTTAGGTCTGCCGATGTCACAATTACTGATTGATAACATCACTGTTGAATTTCCCGGCCGCAAGGGAGATTTTATTGCGGTTGAAAGTGTTACGCTTGATTTGCAGGCGGGTGAAATACTCGGTGTGGTGGGTGAATCCGGTGCCGGAAAGTCAACCGTTGGCAATGCCGTTATCGGGCTGCTGCAAAAACCCGGCCGGATGATACAGGGTGAAATTTTACTTGATGGCAGTCGCATTGATGATCTTGATGAAAATCTGATGCGGGCCTTGCGGGGCAAGCGCATCGGCATGATCTTTCAGGATCCGCTGACATCGCTGAACCCGCTGGAGACAGTGGCCGAGCAACTGATTGAAACCATTGATCTGCATTTAAAAGTGGGGGCGAAAGCTGCGCGCAAGCGGGCAATTGACCTGTTGGGTCAGGTTGGTATCGACAACGCGCTGGCTTTGTGTGCGGAGCCTGACGTTATTATTGCTGATGAACCGACAACAG
>CAZJUF010000196.1:1918-3124 GCA_964549055.1 uncultured Hyphomicrobiales bacterium
GCGCTGGCTTTGTGTGCGGAGCCTGACGTTATTATTGCTGATGAACCGACAACAGCGCTGGATGTCTCCGTGCAAGCGCAAATTCTCGATTTGATGCGCGGGATTTGCCGTGACCGCAATGTGGGCATGATCCTGATCACTCACGATATGGGAGTGATTGCGGAGGTTACCGATCGTGTGGCGGTGATGTATCGCGGCAGGCTGGTTGAGCTGGGAAAGACAGCCCAGGTTCTGGGAAATCCCAAACATGATTACACAAAATCGCTAATTTCGGCGGTGCCGCGCTCTGACCGGCGCATAGACCGTTTTCCTCTTGTTACCTACATTGAAGATGTGGGTGATATGCCCGATATTGATCTCGATGCCCATTGGCTTGGTCAGGCGAAATCTTACGAAAAAAACGATGGTCCGCTGTTGAGGCTGACTGATTTGTCGATGCGGTTCATTACTAAGCATTCGATCTTTCCGTCCAAGCGGCAGTTCCTTACCGCTGTTGATAAAGTGTCGTTTGATATTGAGCACGGTGAAGTATTTGGCATTGTTGGAGAAAGCGGCTCGGGCAAATCCACCATCGCGCGTATGATTACCGGTATTTACCAGCCAACCGGGGGTAAAATTGAATTTGCCGGAACCGATTTAACCGCCCTGAAAACGGCCAAGGAAATCAACCCGTGGCGGCGTCAGATGCAGATGGTGTTCCAGGATCCGTTCTCGTCCCTCAATGCCCGCATGCGTGTGGCTGATATTGTGGCAGAGCCGATTAATTTTCATAAACAGGCCGCGTCAAAAGAAGAGTGCCGGGAGATCGTCAATGACCTGCTGGAAATTGTCGGGCTGGGTAAAATTGCCGCGCGTAAATTCCCGCATGAGTTTTCCGGTGGTCAGCGCCAGCGCATTTCCATTGCCCGGGCTTTGGCAACGCGTCCGCGCTTTTTGGTGTGCGATGAACCAACGTCGGCGCTTGATGTCTCCATTCAGGCGCAAGTACTCAATTTATTGAAAGACCTGCAGGAAGAACTTGGGCTGACCATGATGTTCATTTCGCACGATCTGCCCGTTATCCGGCAGATGTGTGACCGGGTTATGGTGATGAAGAACGGCAAGCTGTGTGAAATTGCGGCAACCGAAGATTTGTTCAACAATCCCCAACATGAATATTCACGCCATCTGCTCGACCTGATACCGAAATTCGGCGCCAGCTAAAAA
>CAZJUF010000196.1:3224-5868 GCA_964549055.1 uncultured Hyphomicrobiales bacterium
TGAATATTCACGCCATCTGCTCGACCTGATACCGAAATTCGGCGCCAGCTAAAAACCCAAATCTAAGAAGAGAAAATCTTGATTGCCTGTTCATGCAGGCGCTTGTCGCCGCAGGCAACGAGCCTGTCACCGGATGATTTGGTTAATCTATTGCCTTGCCAGTCGGTGACGATGCCACCGGCACCTTCTATTACCGGTACCAAGGGCAGGTAGTCGTGGATATCGAAGGCGACATCGAAGCCGATATCTATGCGTCCGGTGGCTATTTGTGCATACGCCATGCAGCTGCCGCCATAGACGTTGAGCTTGGTTGCTTCTCGCATACGCTCAAGATAGGGCCGGTCCTGTTCGTTATAAAAATCCGGGTTGCTGGTCGACATCATTGCTTGAGAAAGCTCTGCACACGCTCTGGTGCGTACCTGTGTCCCATTGTGGGTGGTGGGGGCATTGTCCCAACCAATCCAGCGTTCCCGCGTCAATGGAATATCAATGGCACCGAGAACGGGAACACCATTATGCAACAAGCCGAGCAAGGTGCCAAACACCGGAAATCCGGCGAGGAAGGGCAGGGTGCCGTCAATGGGATCGATGGTCCAGGCGAGTTCGGCATCGCCATTAGTGTCTTCACGTTCTTCGCCCAGAATGCCATGATCGGGATGGGTTTTTGCGATGATTTCACGAATGCAATCTTCAACCGCCTCATCAACCGTGGTTACCGGGCTGCCATCGCCTTTGATTTCCGTATCAAAAGGTTTGGTGCCGATTTCGCGGATAAGGCTGCCGCTGGCATCCAGCATACGTTCGGCGCTGTCAGCAAAGAAACGGAAATCCTGAGCATTCATTTTGTCTTCCTCGTTACGTTAATTTCCGGTTGGGCGGAAAAGATGTGGACGGCATCGCGCAACATTGAAGCTGCTGTCGGTATGGGTTCGCGCTCCCAAAGTTTGTAATAGTGGATGCCGAAAATATCCGTGTGCATTTCAACAGCCATTTCCCAGCCCTGGCATTGAGCGAGAAAATCTGTTGCCGGCAAAACCACCGGAGATACGGAATATTGACCATTTTCGGCACTGGCAATCAGTTTCACCGAATTTCCTTTTTGCTTTTCACGACGCAGGAAATCAGGTGTGATGTGGCTAATTCCGGTGACAGAAATATCGTCAAGTGAGATGTTGGCCTGCATGATTGAATTGACAATTATCAATAATTTGTTGGCGCTATCCCATCCCTCTACATCCAGGGAAGGATCGGCCTCGGCTATGCCGCGTCTTTGTGCTTCAGCCAGGGCATCATCATAAGAATTTGCTTCAGTCATTTGATCGAGTATGAAATTGCTGGTGGCGTTAAAAATCCCGCGAAGTTTGAGGATGTCTGCAGCGATAAAGTCGCGTTGCCCGATATTAAGAACCGGCAAGCCACCACAGACCGTGGCGCTGTATTTCAGGCCGGCATGATTTTCGCTCGCCAGTTTGTGCAATTCATTATAGGCAACGACAATCGGCCCCTTGTTGGCCAGAACAACGGAAATTCCTTGCTTCAATGCTTCGCGGGCAACAACAAGACCGGGGCCACCGGTTTTTAAGTCCACCGGAGACGCTTCAAATACAAGATCACATGCGCAATCGCATATGGCTTTTGATGTGGTCTGCCCGGGTAAAGCACCGTCAAAATCAATCGCTCGTCTACCAGATGCTTTCGCCGATACGACGGCTGATGGATCAAAGCCTTTTGGGTTACAGGCAACGCCGCTGCTGTCGGCAATCACAACGATTTTGAATTCAACACCATAGTCGCGCGCCAACCGTTCGCGCTTTTGAGCAAGGATGGTCAATAGGTTACGATTGACACTGCCCAGACCGATAATGGCGGTTTTTATCTCCACGTTGTCTTACCTAGTGGGTTAGTATCTGACTTAGAAACAATCGGGTGCGCTCGCTTTTTGGATTTTCAAAAAACTCAATCGGCGGGTTCATTTCGACAATCTCGCCTTGATCCATGAACACCACCTTATCAGCGACCGAGCGGGCAAAACCCATTTCGTGGGTGACCACAATCATGGTCATACCTTCTTCAGCGAGATCGGTCATAACGTCGAGAACTTCCGAAATCATTTCAGGATCAAGGGCTGATGTGGGTTCATCAAACAGCATAATTTCCGGGTTCATGCACAAGGCGCGCGCAATTGCCACGCGCTGCTGCTGACCGCCGGAAAGCTGGGCGGGATATTTGTCGGCTTGATCAGCAATGCGCACGCGGGTTAAGAACTTCATGGCAATTTCGTGGGCTTCAGGCTTGGGGGTGTTGCGCACCAGACGTGGGGCCAGCATCAGATTATCGACAATTTTCAAATGCGGAAAAAGATTGAAGCTTTGAAAAACCATACCGACTTCACGCCGCACTGCATCAATGTCTTTTTCAGATTCGGTTAACTCATTGCCGTTGACAATGATACGACCGCTGTTGTGTTCTTCGAGGCGGTTTATGCAGCGGATCATGGTTGATTTTCCAGAGCCTGAGGGGCCGCACACCACAACCTTTTCGCCTCTTTTAACGGTCAGGTTGATATCTTTCAGGGCCTGAAAATTGCCAAAAAACTTGGCGACATTTTCAAGCACGATTATCGGTTGGCCTTCATTTACAGTCA
>CAZJUF010000197.1:0-5822 GCA_964549055.1 uncultured Hyphomicrobiales bacterium
CCCCGACGAACCATTTCATGACAAAGTGCCAGGATGATTGCCGTGTCGCTTCCGGGGCGTGGAGCAATCCATGTAGCGTCCGAGCCCTCGGGGATGTCATCTGCAACCGGGCTTATCACGACGAATTTCGTGCCTTGCTTGCGGGCATTTTTGATGTGGCGGGGCATGTGGTGATGGCCCGCACCGCCCGATGTGACGCGCCAGTTTTTGGCCGCCAACCCGCCGAACGCCACCAATGTATCGGTATGGACGGCGATGCTTTGCCAGCAGGTGGCATCGCCGGAAACTGCCGCTGCATCGCCAAGCACATTTTCCAGCAGGATTTGCGCCGCTCCCCAGCTGTAATTCCCGGTCTGATCGGTAAAGCCGCCGAGGGCCCCAAAAAACCGTCGGGTCTGGGTGCGCGCATGATGGAAGCGCCCGGCACTTGACCAGCCGTATGAGCCGGCGAACAACGCTTTGTGGCCAAATTCCGTGCGCACCCGCAACAGCTCATCAGTAGCAAGGTCAAGGGCTTGATCCCAGCCAATCGGGATCATTTCATCCACACCTCGCGCCGCACCATCGGATTTTTCACGGTTTTTCAGCCATCCGGCGCGAACATAAGGTTGCCTGATGCGGCTGTCGCAATAGGCCAGGTCCACCAGTGCGCCAATCATATCAGGATCACCGCCACCACCGGTCCAGGGGCGGGTCGAAATCAATCGGCCATTCTCGACTTCGGCCTCAAACGCACCCCAATGGCACAGGCTGATCGGTTTGGGTTTGACCATGATTTAACGATCGCCCTCTCCACGCTTTGCCTTGCGTTCGGTTACTGTTTCGCCGCCAACTGTCCAGTCGTCAGGCGCAATGTCGTCAAACACCACATAGACATGCGCGGCGTGGGCATTGCAGTGGCGGGCGATGGTTGCGGTAATTTCCACAGCCGCCGCTTTTTTCTGGGCGCGGGTACGACCTGCAACCATGGACACTCTAACTATCGGCACAGTCTCACTCCTTCAGATCAGGGACAATCCACCATCGACCCGCAGGGTCTGGCCGGTTATATGGGCCGCGTCACGGCTTAGGAAAAATGCCAGCGCCGTGGCTACATCCGCCGGCTTTGCCAACCGCCGGTTTGGCGTCATAGCCGCCGCCGCTTCCCACGCCGCACTGGGCAGGGCCGAGTGGCCGGCTGCCTCTTTTTCAGTAAACCCTGGGGCCACACAATTCACCGTAACACCATCTGCTGCAAGCTGCACCGCGAGGGTTTTTGCAAGGGCTTGCAACGCGCCTTTGGCGGCGGCGGTTGCCGGAAAGAGCCGCTCACCGGGCATCTGGTCCACCACAAACGACGACACCACGGCGATGCGACCGAAATCGGCAGCAATCAGATGCGGCAGGGCAGCGGCAACCATATCGGCAAATGATCCGGTGATCACTTGGAATGACTGGTCCAGCTCGGCACGGCTCATATCGCCCACTGGTTTGTTCAACGCATATCCGGCATTCGAGACAAGCCGATCCAGCCGGTCAAAACGCGACAGGGTGGCCTGAACAAGATCGCGGGCGGTGTTGTTCAGGGCAAAGTCGCCAAGAAACACCTCTACCTCGGCGCCCAGATCGCGTGCTTGCGCGGCGACCGCATCCAACAGGGCGATTTTGCTGCCATCAACACCACCGCGTGCGTGCAACATCAGCCCCTCTCCGGGCTTGGCTAACTTGCGTGCAGTGGCGGCACCTATGCCGCTGGACGCGCCGGTAATCACTGTAACACGGTTTATCAATTTGCCCTCAATTCGGAAAAAGCGCGGGAAAGGACAATTTTGGCAGCCCCAGCACAATGTCAGGAATGAAAATAGATATTACCGCAACAAGGATGGTCAGCCCAACGATGGGCGTCACCGCTATCATCGCCTTGCCCAGAGGGACATCGCCGATTTGCGCGGCAATCAGCAGGCATATCCCATAGGGCGGTGTGATCAGCCCGACAGATAACACGATGGTTGTCAAAACCCCCATATGCACCGGATCCATTCCAGCCGTATCGCCCAATGCCTGAATGATCGGCAGGAAAATCAGCACTGCGGAAATCGGATTAAGAACCGTGCCGATCAACAGCAGGAAACCAATCAGTAGCAGAATGATCCCCACCGGATCGCTGGTTTGGGCAGTGATAAAGCCAACAACAATTTCTGCCGCCCCCAGATAGGCAATCAACCAGCCAAAAATCCCGGCCCCGGCAACGGTAAACAACGGCACGGCAAAATCCATCGTGGCGTGGGTCAGCAGCTTTGGCAGCTCTCGCAGCGGCACATCGCGGTAAATAATAAAGGTCAGGATAAGGGCCCAGATCACCGCACTGATCGCGGCCTCGGTCGGGGTGAAGATACCGGCGATAACCCCGCCAAGCACAAACACCGGAATCAGCATAGCCGCCGCACCACGCCACATCGCCTTTAACATGGCAGCGATGCCCGGGAATGGGTTGGCCGGATACCCCTCGCGGATGGCCATCACATAGGTATAGGCCATCATGAACAAGCCAATAGTCACGCCCGGAACAATGCCACCAAGAAAAAGAGCGCCGATCGAGACATTCCCGAACGCGCCGTAAACAATCAGAATAATCGAGGGCGGGATGATCACTCCCAATGTAGAGGACGCCGCCGTCAGCGCCACTGCAAAGGCCGGGCTATAGCCAGCCTTCTTCATCGCCGGGATCAGGATCGAACCCACCGAGGCAGTGTCCGCCGCGGCGGACCCCGACAGCGAGGCAAAGATCATCGACACGAAGACATTCACATGCCCCAGCCCGCCACGCACATGCCCGACGGTGGCATCGGCAACGGTCAACAACCGATTGGTGATCGACCCGGCATTCAGGATGCGCCCAAGGAACATGAAGAACGGCACCGCCAACAGGGTAAAGCTCTCGGTGTTGGAGTACATCTGATTGATCACCGATGTCACCGGCAAATCCTCCCACAGAATCACCACAACCGAAGACAGGATCAGCGAAAAACCGATATTAATGCGGAATGCTATCAGCACAAAAAAACTGCCAAGCAGCAGGACCAGCGGGTTCATTTCAATTCGCCTTTAATTACTTTTTCCAACAGAAACAGGCCGATCAACGCGCCGCAAATCGGGATCGGCACATAAAACCAGAATATTGAGATATTCAGCGACAGCGACATGCGATTAAGGACAATCAGGCTCATTTGTATCCCATGCCATGTCAGCACATAAACCACCGCAAGGCTGGCTATAAGCACGGCAGACCTCGGTAAAAACTCAAATGAGCTGTCCTTTTTCCACAGGTCAACGAGGTAATGACCATTGTAGCGAAAGGCCAATGCCGCGCCGAGAAAAATGCACCATGAAAAAATCAGTTGCGCCAGATCAAGCGTCCAGACTAGGGGGATTTTCAGGATATTACGTGCCACAACCTGCATGAATACCACGGTGATCAGACCGGAAAACAATATGGCCAGAATGACCTGTAAAATGCTGTCCAGAAAACTGTTGAACCTGACAAGCATGATTGTTCCTTGCTTTCCGGTGGAATATGGTTGGCGGTTTGCGCACAAAGCAACAGCTGGCCGGAGCTGAACCCCGGCCTGCATAGGTTTAGTTGTTCAGAGCTTCCAAAGCCGCCTCTAGGCCCAGCTCTTTCACGAGTGAAACCTTCAGATCAGCCAGCGCCGATTGAAACTCGCTTTTATCCGGGCGGGTCACAGTAACCCCGAATTCGGTTTCCAGTTTCTCAACCAAATCGACTTCGTACATCTTGGCGCGTTCAATCCCCAGAACCGAGGCCTCTTGGGCGACAGCAACAATCATCGCCTGCTGGTCTTCTGACAATTTACCCCAAGCGCGATCACTTATGGAAACATGGTTCACCTGGATCGAGTGGGCAGTCAGGCTCAGATAGGGTGCCACCTCATAAAGTTTGGCGCCGGTGTAGCCGGGGATCGAGCTTTCAAGCGCATCAACAACCCCGGTTTGCACCGCTGCGTAAAGTTCACCCCATGCAACCGAACTTGGCAATGTGCCAAGCGTCGCCCAGGTTTTTGAGATCATTGGCGACGACGGAGTACGCATTTTGAACCCGGCTATGTCCGCCAGCGCATTCACTGGCCGCTGGCTATTAGACAGGTTGCGCGTTCCCGAACCACCCAGCGCCAAAAGGTGCATATTTAGTTTATGCTCTACATAGGCATTCTGATAGAAGGCTTCAGCCGACGTGCCCGGCCCCACCTTCGCCATCAGATCATCAAAGCCCGAAAACAGATAGGGCATTGAAAACAGTTGGTATTCCGGCACCAATTGCGCAGCATTGTTGGTGGTGCTGATCATCATATCGATGGTGCCCAGCCCCATTTCGCCGATGACGGTCGGGTCTTTGCCCAGTTGCCCAGCATCAAAAATCTTGATTTTGATTTCGCCGTCGGAACGGCTTTCGACCTCGTTGGCCATGAATTCGGCCATATCATTAAACGGATGTGGCGATTTAACCAAAGTGTGCAGACGCAACGTGACCTCGGCGCTCGCGGCAGTTACGGCAAGCAGTGACGCAAAAACCGTAGAAATTCCAATTTTCCAGCCCAGCATTATTTCCTCCCAGAATGTGCAGATATTATGATCGTTTCAGGCTGGGCCAGCCTCAATTGAAAAGCAAATGCTTAAGAATGGGACTCGTATAGCAGAATGTTATGGTGCTTACATGGTTCGCCGCAGGTGCTCTGCTAATGCATTGCGGCTCGATTTTAAATAACATTTATACCTGCTAGCGCTTGATGTCATAACTAAAACACATACTATAAACATAGCTAAATCCAACATCTGAACTCTAAAGAGAAGGCCGCAGATATGAACCAGCGACGGATCGAAGCCTTTAAGGCGGTGATGGAATTTGGCTCGATCACCCGGGCCGCCGAGGGCTTGCATATTTCGCAACCGGCGGTCAGCCGCCTTGTGGCCGATCTTGAGGCCGAAATCGGGTTCAAGCTGTTTGTGCGCGCCGGTGGCAATGTCACGCCAACCGAAGAAGCGCACCGCCTGATGGAAGACGTGGACTTCTTTTTTCGCGGCCTAAAGGACGTCTATTCCGCCGCACAGGACATCCGCGATTTGAAAAAGGGCCAGATCAGACTGGCGGTGTTGCCCAACCTGTCGTTCGAGGCCGCGCCCGAGATCATTTCCTACTATTTAACCCAGCACCCCGATGTAAGGTTTTCCATGGATGTGCTGCCGTCGGCAAGCATCGTAAATCTGGTGGCATCGCGGCAGTTTGATCTTGGTCTGGCGCAGGTGGCGCAAATCCGGCCCGATATTAAAACTCTGGCGATTTACCGGATGAAATGCGTCTGTGTGATGGCCCACAGCCACAGATTGGCAACACGCGAATGCATCACGGCGCGCGATCTGAAATCCGAGCGGGTCATAACCTTGTCGCAACACACATTGGTGGCGCAAAATATCACGCAAAGTTTTCGCAATGCCAATATTGAGCAAAACATCCAGATCGAAAGCCAACCTTCCTTTGCCGCCTGCGCCCTTGCAGTCAAAGGTATCGGCATTGCGATTGTCGATCCGCTAACGGCCGAATTCTTTGGCAAGAACCGGTTGGCAATTGTGCCTTTCACCCCGGACATTTTCTTTGATTTCCGGCTAATTCAGGCTGCCCATGTCATGGGCAACCGGGCCAGCAGTAGTTTTGTTGCATTCGCCACTGATTACTTTGACACCATTCCAGCGATTAGCAAAATCTGACCTCAGGGTGCGGGCAAATACGTCAGACCACCAAGGTCGATATCTGCGGGATTGCCCGACAC
>CAZJUF010000198.1:0-5809 GCA_964549055.1 uncultured Hyphomicrobiales bacterium
TGCATTTCGACACCGATATCATTACCTGCGAAGACGCACCGGCCTTCAACTATCCTGTACCTGATGGACCATCTGCCATTGAAGTTACAGCGGTAATGAAATATCTCGGCCAAACCGGACAGGTGGTGGCAGCGTCAATGTCATCGTGGACGCCACGACTGGATAAGGACGGGCAAACCCAAGAAAAATGCATGGCGGCGTTTAACGCACTGCTTGGCTGATACACATTGATTGTATCTTTGTACTTGATGTTCCACCTAAATATGTCTAACTGGAATCATTGAAAAATTCTCAGGGCGGGGTGTAATTCCCCACCGGCGGTAAATGTAAGTTACATGAGCCCGCGAGCGCCTGTTTTAAGTTTAAGCAGGGTCAAGCAGATCCGGTTAAATTCCGGAGCCGACGGTCATAGTCCGGATGGAAGAGAATGGAGTTTGAAGGTGGAATTGTGCATGAACATGCACGGTTGCAGTTTTATTTCCAGGCACCCTGAGCCAACCACAAGGGTGCACCATATGAACCACATTTCCCCTTCCCTCGCGAATGTTAATCCTGCACTCTTATCAGCAGGAAAAATCGCCTTTATCCGCGCCAACTGGCATCTGGAAATTGTTGATCAGGCACGGATCGGATTTTCGAATGAAATGAAAATCCACGGAATTTCCGAAAACCAAATTGAAATTATCGATGTTCCCGGCGCTTATGAAATTCCACTACTGGCAAAGCGACTGGCTAAAACTCAGCAATATGATGTGATTGTAGCCGCGGCTCTGGTTGTTGATGGCGGTATTTATGCCCATCAATTTGTCGCCAGCGCAGTAGTATCAGGCATGATGCAGACCCAGTTGGAAACCGATGTGCCAATCCTGTCCGTTGTTCTGACACCGCAACAGTTTGATGAAAGCAAAGAGCGCCAAAAATTCTTTTTTGATCACTTCATAACCAAAGGCAAAGAAGCTGCCCAGGCCTGTGTAATGGTGTTGGAGCAAAAAGCAACCGTCGCCGCAGCTTAAGCCTTCAATGCCTTTGCATGATGTCGAATGTGATCTGCCATGAAACTTGCCATCAGGTAATAGCTGTGATCATAGCCGTCCTGCAGCCGGATTTCGACCGCCTGACCGGAAAGCTTGCAAGCCTCATCGAACAGATGCGGCTTGAGTTGTTCGTCTAAAAACGGGTCAGCTGTGCCCTGGTCAATGAGTATCGTGCCATCAATGGTCTTGCCTGATGTGACCAGCTCGGTGGCATCATATTCCCGCCAGCTTTCCCGGTCCGCTCCAAGGTAGCCTGCAAATGCCTTTTCACCCCAGGGACATTGCATTGGTGCAACAATCGGTGCAAAGGCTGATACGGATTTGTAGGTTTCAGGGTTTTTAAGTGCAATTGTCAGCGCACCGTGCCCTCCCATCGAATGGCCAAAAATGCCCGCGCGCGATGTATCAATTGCAAAACCTTGAGCGATAATAGCGGGCAATTCGGCGGTCACATAAGAGTACATGCGATAGTTGGCAGCCCACGGCGATTGCGTTGCATCCACGTAGAACCCGGCACCTGTGCCAAAATCATAATCCTCATCTTCGCCCGCAATTCCCACACCGCGAGGGCTGGTATCAGGACACACCACCGCCAACCCGTGTTCAGCGGCATACGCCTGAAATCCGCCTTTAGTGGTGACATTTTCCTGAGTGCAAGTGAGGCCTGACAGGTAATATATAACCGGCACCGGCCCCTGTTGAGCCTGAGGCGGCATAAAGACGCTGAATTCCATCTCACAGGCTGTTTGTCTGGCCTCGTGCTGGTAAACACCCTGCACGCCGCCAAAGGCCCTCTGTTCGCTTAACTTGGTCAGCGCCATGCTTTAAAATTCCACAACAGAGCGAATGCTTGTGCCTGCATGCATCAGATCAAACGCCTTGTTGATGTCTTCCAGCGGCATGGTGTGGGTAATCAGGTCATCGATATTGATCTTGCCTTCCATGTACCAGTCGACAATTTTCGGCACATCGGTGCGCCCTTTGGCACCGCCAAAAGCAGTGCCGCGCCACACCCGGCCGGTAACCAGTTGAAATGGCCGCGTGGAAATTTCCTGACCCGCACCGGCAACGCCGATGATGGTGCTTTCGCCCCAGCCCTTGTGGCAGCATTCGAGCGCCTGCCGCATGGTGGTGGTATTGCCGATACACTCAAACGAATGATCGGCACCGCCTTTGGTTAAATCAACTAAATATTCTACCAAATCGCCGTCGACGTCCTTCGGATTGACAAAATGCGTCATGCCGAATTTTTCGCCCAGCGCTTTACGGTCGTCATTGAGGTCAACACCGACAATCATGTCCGCGCCTACCAGCCGCGCACCCTGCACCACATTGAGACCAATGCCGCCAAGGCCGAAAATGATAACGTTGTCGCCCGGCCTCACCTTAGCGGTATTAATAACCGCACCGATGCCGGTGGTAACACCACAGCCGATGTAGCAGACCTTGTCAAAGGGGGCATCTTTCCGGATTTTTGCCAGAGCAATTTCCGGCAGCACCGAATAATTCGAAAAGGTCGAGCACCCCATATAGTGGTAAATCTTCTCACCATTTATGGAAAACCGCGAAGTGCCATCAGGCATCAGCCCCTGGCCTTGCGTTACCCGAATAGCCTGACAAAGATTGGTGCGGCCCGAGGTGCAGTAATCGCAACAGCGACATTCCGGCGTATACAGCGGAATAACATGGTCATCCTTTTGCAATGACGTTACGCCAGCGCCGACCTCAACCACAATGCCCGCACCCTCATGGCCTAAGATGGCCGGGAAAATACCTTCCGGGTCATCACCGGAGCGGGTGAATTCATCGGTGTGGCAAATACCCGTCGCCTTCATCTCGACCAGAACCTCACCAGCGCGCGGGCCTTCGAGCTGGACTGTTTCGATGCTTAAAGGCTCCCCCGCCTTAAAAGCTACAGCTGCTTTTGTATCCATTATTCCGACCTTCCCGGCATACAGAATTTTCATTCATAAATTTTTGTCATTGCTGATGCAATCGACTAAGGTAAATCTAACTAAATGTGAGTGAAAAAACCTTCGGGCGCAAGACCCCTTTGCGCATTAACGACAGGATAACTTGAAGATGCGCCTATGTTAGGGTCGAAACGCAAAATTCTTTATGTCTGCACCGAAGACTGGTTTTTCCATTCTCACTTTCTGCCATTGATTGAGGCGGCAAAGCGATCAAACATCGACGATATTTTTCTGGCAACATCGATTGGCAGCGAATACAGGGAAATTGAACAACGGGGTGTGAAAATCATTCCAGTAAATTTTGAACGCGCCTCAAAAGGGGTTTTCTCAACGCTGAGATTGCTCCATCAACTCCGGCACGCCATTGGCGCTATAAAACCTGATGTCATTCACTTCATCTCACTCAAACCGGTACTGGTAGGCGGTCTGGCCACATTGTTTTCCCGCACCCCGGCAAAGGTGTTCCACATTACCGGTCTTGGCACGCTTGGCGAAGGAAACTCATGGAAGAGTAAATTGTTGCGCTCGATCATATTCCGCTTGCCAGCTTTGTACCTGCGCCAGAAAAACTCAGAACTTCTGGTTGAAAACCCTGATGATGCTGAAGAATTGAAAGCTTATGGACTGGCACCAGATACACCAATAACGGTTCTTGGCGGCGCGGGTGTTGATCCTGAATTATTTCCTGACCTTAGCCTGAGACCCGCTGCCATAGGACGATCAAAACCCGTAACTCTGGCCTTTGTCGGACGCATGATAAAAACCAAGGGGATAGATGTGCTGGTAAATGCCATGGCCTCCCCCCTTGTCAACACGCTCAATGTCAATCTTGATCTTTATGGTCAACCTGACCCCGCAAACCCCGGCAGTTACAGCTTGAAAACCATTCAAAGCTGGGGCAGCAAAACCAACATTACCTATCAGGGGTTTTCTGCCGACATTGTTACCGTCTGGAAAAACTCCGATATCTGCGTGGTGCCTACGCGCACCAGAGAAGGCTTGCCCCGCGCCATGCTTGAGGCCGCCATTTGCGCCCGGCCACTAATAGTCACCGACGTTCCCGGTTGCCGCCATTTTGTCCAAAACGGCGTTGAGGGGTTGGTGATACCGCCGGGAAATGCTGGCGCGCTGGCCCAGGCCATTGCAAAGCTGACCAAAGACCCACAATTGCGCAAAACCATGGGAAAGGCTGCACGTCAGCGGGTTTTAGACAGCTTCACAAAAGACCATGTAATCAAAGATGTGGCCCGGACCTACGATCGATTATTACAACTCCAGCGCTCATAATCTCTTATGAAGGCTGCTGAGGCCGCATGTCATCGGGGTTAATGCCCGCAACTTCCACCGGCTTTTTCATGGCATCGCGACGGAAAGGCTCACCCAGTTCCTGATTGAGCAGAACCTCGATAAAGGTGGTAATACCCTTGTCCTGATCCTTGCATGACTGGGCGAGCGCTTCTGTCAGTTCGGTTTGGGTTTTCACCTGTACACCCTTGAGACCACAGCCTTCAGCCACTTTGGCGTAAGACAGATGCGGATCAAGTTCGGTGCCGACAAAATTATTGTCATACCACAAGGTTGTGTTGCGCTTTTCCGCGCCCCACTGGTAATTGCGGAAGATAACCATGGTGATCGACGGCCAGTCATCGCGGCCGATTGACGACATTTCATTCATGGAGATACCAAACGCCCCGTCACCGGCAAATCCCACGACCGGCACATCCGGGCAACCAATTTTAGCGCCAATGATCGAGGGAAATCCATAGCCACACGGACCAAACAGACCGGGAGCGAGATACTTGCGGCCTTCTTCAAACGTTGGATAGGCATTACCGATGGCACAATTGTTACCAATATCACTTGAAATAATCGCATCTTTGGGCAGGCCCGCCTGGATTGCTCGCCAAGCCTGACGTGGTGACATACGATCAGCATCACGCACGCGTGCTTCTTCATTCCAGCTGGTGCCAGGATCATCATCTTCATGATCCATACTCGACAATGTTTGTGCCCATGCCGATTTAGTATGATGGATGGTTGATTTGCGTTCCTCGCGATTGGTATCACCTGCTGTTGAGGACAATTGCGCCAGAATAGATTGCGCTACCATTTTAGCATCGCCGCAAATACCAACGGCCACTTTTTTAGTAAGCCCGATACGATCCGAATTAATATCAACCTGAATGATCGCCGCATCCTTGGGCCAGTAATCAATGCCGTAGCCGGGAAGTGTCGAAAACGGGTTTAACCGTGTACCAAGGGCTAAAACAACATCGGCCTGGGCAATCAGTTCCATGCCTGCCTTGGAGCCATTATATCCCAAAGGTCCAGCAGCCAACGGGTGCGAGCCGGGAAAGCTGTCATTGTGCTGATAGCCGCTGCAAACAGCCGCATCAAGGCGTTCGGCCAGGGCAACACAATCACCAATGGCATTGCCGATGACAACGCCCGCACCAGACAGGATAACCGGAAATTTGGCTTCTGACAGAAGTTTAGCCGCCTGGGCAATCGCGTCTGCCCCACCGGCGGGACGTTCAAGGCGCACAATCTGTGGCAACTCGATGTCAATCACTTGCGTCCAGTAATCACGTGGAATGTTGAGTTGAGCCGGGGCCGAGCCGCGAATGGCTTTTTCAATCACCCGGTTGAGAACTTCGGCAACGCGGGAGGCATCGCGCACTTCTTCTTGATAACACACCATGTCGCGAAACAGCGCCATTTGCTCAACTTCCTGAAAACCGCCCTGACCGATGGTCTTGTTGGCAGCCTGCGGTGTTACCAGCAACATCGGCGTATGGTTCC
>CAZJUF010000199.1:0-5798 GCA_964549055.1 uncultured Hyphomicrobiales bacterium
TTGCCGATGATGCTGTCTCCCGCCGTGGTTGGTAATTTCTGGACCTTCCTGTACCAGCCGCAAATTGGTCTGTTCAACTATGTGGTCAGTTTTTTCTCCGGCGTAGACCCGTCGTCTTTTTCAATGATCGGATCTGTTAATCTGGCGCCGTGGGCCATTGTCATTGTCGATACCTGGATGTGGACGCCCTTTGTAATGTTGATCTGCCTGGCCGGGTTGCGCTCGATCCCGGACACGATCTATGAGGCAGCCGAATGTGACCGCGCCAGCAAATGGCGGCAGTTCTGGACCATCACCATACCCATGGTTTTGCCGTTTTTGATGTTGGCAGTTCTGTTTCGCGGCATCGAAAATTTCAAGATGTTCGATCTGGTGGTGCAACTCACCGGCGGTGGACCGGGGTCAATCACCGAGTTAACCTCGATCAATCTCAAGCGCGAAGCCTTTGAAAAATGGCGCACAGGGTATGCTTCGGCCTATGCGGTGATCCTGTTTGTAACCATCTTTGGACTGGCTTCGATCTATGTCAAAGCGCTGAACAAGGTGAAAGAAAGATGAGCGGGTTTTCTGTCACTGAGCCATCAAAGCGGCAAAAATGGGTCTCCGGTCTGTTGGTCATTACCTATGCACTGGTTACCTTGATGCCACTGTTGTGGATTATCGCTACCGGCTTCAAATCACCTTCCGATTCGATCGCCTATCCGCCCAAGATAGTGTTCCAGCCAACGCTTGAAGGCTATGTCAATCTGTTCACCACCCAGACCCGCATCACGCCAAATATGAAGGACACTTTGCCGGAGCCAAACACCTGGTATGAGCAGATCGTTCGCGACAAGAACATGGTGATTGCCGGACCGTCGCGCTATGGCCAGCGGTTCCTCAATTCGATCATCATTGGGTTTGGCTCCACCTTCCTGTCGATCTTCCTGGGCACACTTGCAGCCTATGCTTTTTCACGCTTTAAAGTCCCGATCAAGGATGACTTGTTGTTCTTCATTCTCTCTACACGGATGATGCCACCCATCGCTGTGGCAATTCCGATCTTCCTGATGTATCGCCAGCTTGGGCTGAGCGACACGTATCTGGGAATGATACTGCTTTATACCGCAGTCAACCTGTCGTTGTCGGTGTGGCTGCTCAAGGGGTTTATCGACGAAATACCACTGGAATATGAGGAAGCTGCACTCATCGACGGCTACACCCGCTTTCAGGCATTTTACAAAGTCGTGTTGCCACAGGCGGCTACAGGCATCGCCTCTACGGCCATTTTCTGCCTGATTTTTGCCTGGAACGAATACGCATTTGCGGTTCTTCTCACCTCCGGCACGGCACAAACAGCACCGCCCTTCATTCCGACAATCATTGGCGTTGGCGGACAGGACTGGCCCGCCGTTGCTGCCGGGACGACGATCTTTTTGCTGCCGGTCATGATTTTCACCATCTTGTTGCGCAAACACCTGTTGCGTGGGATCACATTCGGGGCGGTGCGCAAATGAGCGGTTTCATCGAAGGCTTGCTGCGGTTTCGGCGCGGCTCATGGGAAATGTTGGCCTCCATCCTGATTGCCCTGGGTGTTTTCATGTTGATGCAGCCTTTCTGGCTGGTGGCATATACCTATTCCTTCATCGTCACGCTAATCGGTACGGTGATGTTTATCATCGTCAGCCATTTTCAGGAATAACCCATGGCGCAGATAATCATTAAAAATCTTCGCAAGGATTTTGGCGATTTTACCGCTGTGAAATCTTCCAGCTTTACGATTGAAGACGGTGAATTTTTCATGTTGCTTGGCCCTTCTGGTTGCGGCAAGACAACCACCTTGCGCATGATTGCCGGGCTTGAATTGCCGACCTCGGGCGAAGTCTTTATCAACGGTGAGGAGGTCAGCCAGAAGCGCGCAGCTCAGCGCGATATTGCATTTGTATTCCAGATGTTTGCGCTCTATCCCCATCTCAACGTTCGGCAAAATATCAGCTATCCGCTTAAAAGCCAGGGCATGCCCAAAGCAGAAATCAAGACCAAGGTGGCCGAAGTTGCCGCAATTTTGGGTATCGAGGACATTCTCAACAAATCTGTAGGCGGACTGTCAGGCGGTGATCGCCAACGCGTGGCCCTTGGGCGGGCAATAGTCCGCGAGCCTGCGGCTTTTTTGATGGATGAACCGCTCGGTGCGCTGGATGCCGAATTTCGTGAACATATGTCACAAGAGTTGCGCACCTTGCATGATCAGATGGGTGCGACCACGGTTTACGTGACGCATGATCAGCTTGAAGCCATGAAAATGGGTGATAAAATCGTGGTAATGAACCACGGCAGCGTTGAACAATTTGGCGTCCCGCAAGAAATTTATGACTGGCCCGCCAGCCTTTTTGTCGCTGATTTTATCGGCTCCCCCAGTATGAATTTTCTCAAATTCCATGGCACAGTGAGCCCGGGGGACACAAATGTTTTGCTGGGTGGTCAGCTCTTTGACGTTCCCGACCAATTGCAGGGTGCCTCGGGAAATCTGGTTTTTGGCGTGCGTCCTGAGCATGTATCGTTAAATCCAAACAGTAGTTTTCGCGCCAAGGTGATTGCAACTGAATATCTCGGCACCACCCAGATTGTTACAACTGAGACCGCCAGCGGTGTGCTGAAAGCACGCGTACCTGCCAACCAGACCGTCAATGTTGGTGAAACAGTCGGATTGGATTTTGATCCGCGTACCATTACCCTTTTTGATGAATTAACCGGGGGGGCGTTGTTATCAAAAGCCAACAGGAAGGTGCTGGATCATGGCTGAAGTCAGCTTGCAAAATATATCCAAATCCTTTGGTGGCCAAAAAGCCCTCGATGCGGTGACCATGACCGTGCCGGATGGTTCATTCGTGGTTTTACTGGGGCCGACGGGTGCTGGCAAAACCACCACGCTACGGTTAATTTCAGGGCTGGAGATGCCTGATAGCGGCCAGATTTTAATTAACGGCCACGATGTGGTCAGGCAAACGCCAGCCCAGCGTAATCTCGCCATGGTGTTTCAGCAGTATTCTCTTTATCCGCATCTTTCCGTTCGCGATAATCTGGCCTTCCCGCTCAAATCTCCAATGATGCGCACCCCGGCAGATGAAATTACGCGCAAAGTAAGTGAAGTGGCTGAAATGCTGCAAATTTCCAATAAGCTGGATAACAAAGCCACTGAGCTTTCGGGCGGTGAAATGCAACGGGTATCGATCGGACGCGCGCTGGTGCGCAATCCACAAATCTATCTGATGGACGAGCCGCTCAGCTCGCTTGATGCCAAGTTGCGCTCGGATCTTCGCATCGAACTCAAGCGCATTCAAACCAGCCTGGGGGCGACAATGTTGTACGTCACCCATGACCAGATCGAGGCCATGACCATGGCAACCCATGTTGGTGTGCTCGACCAAGGCAGATTGGTGCAGTTTGGATCGCCACGCGAAGTCTATGAAGACCCGGTCAGCATTTACGTTGCTGGTCGTCTTGGCTCACCCAAAATCAATATTTTGCCAGCCGATTTATTCCCCGGCGCTCCGAACGGGGCTGCCACTATTGGCATGCGCCCCGAGCACATCCAAATTGGCGAAGGGGTGGGAACCGAAGTTGTTCGGGTCGAACATCTGGGGGACCAGACCCGATTGCACTTAAAAACCAATAATCTAGATATCACAACACTGATTGATGCTCACACCACGCTAAACCGGGGCGACACCATTGCTATCAGCCCCTGCGACCCGCTTTATTTTGATGCCCATGGCGACCGTTTGAAGTAAGGAGAATATTTTGACCCAGTTCATTAACACTAAAGAAGCTCTTGTAACCGAAGCCATAGACGGATTTTTGCGAACCTCTGGTGCACATCTGGCCCGACTGGACGGCTTTCCGCACATCAAGGTTATTGTGCGTGATGACTGGGATAAATCCCGGGTGGCGCTGGTCTCGGGCGGCGGCTCCGGGCACGAACCGGCTCATGTGGGGTATGTCGGCGCTGGCATGTTGACAGCGGCCGTGTGCGGTGACGTCTTTGCTTCACCCTCGGTCGATGCGGTGCTGGCGGGTATCCTGGCAGTTTCCGGGACAGCTGGATGTCTGCTGATTGTCAAGAACTACACCGGTGACCGGCTCAACTTCGGTCTGGCAGCGGAGCGGGCGCGGGCCTATGGCATCAAGGTGTCAATGGTGATCGTTGATGATGACATAGCCTTGCCGGACCTGCCTCAGGCACGCGGAGTGGCGGGTACATTATTCGTGCATAAGATTGCCGGTGCTCTGGCAGAAAGTAGGGCCGATCTGGAAACCGTCACTGAAGCTGCTCAACAGGTGATCGCTAAAGTGGCCAGCATCGGTATGTCGCTCGATACCTGTACCGTGCCCGGCTCGCCTAAAGAGATGCGAATTCAGGAGGGCAAGGCAGAACTTGGGCTAGGCATCCACGGAGAGTCAGGCGTTGAACTGGTCGATTTTACCACTGCGCGCGATGCCATGGCCACCGTGTTAGAGCGGCTTAAACCAAATGTTGGTGATGGCACCAAAGTGGCACTGCTCAACAATCTGGGCGGGGCAACACCGCTGGAAATGTCGGTGTTGGCCGAAGAACTTTCCAAGTCGGACGTGATCGATAATATTCACTACCTGATAGGTCCGGCACCCTTGATGACATCTTTGGACATGCGCGGCTTTTCAGTCTCGGTTTTACCCGTCAGCCCGGAAGACCTTGCCCTGTTGCAAACCCCGGTTAGCTTGCGCAGCTGGCCCGGTTGCATCAACATCGAAGCACCGCGAATTCGTCCCATTCCAGATGGCTTGACCCCGATCAAGCCAATCCCTTCAAAGGATCCGGCGATGGCTCAATTCATCGCACGTTGCTGCGATGTGTTTATTGCAGCAGAGGTGGAATTGAACGCACTCGATACGCATTCAGGCGATGGCGACACCGGGGCAACACTTGCGGGAGCTTCTCGCGCCCTCAAGGCATCGATTGACCGCTTGCCGCTGGCGGATCCGACCCAGCTTTACCGCGCCATCGGATTAGAGTTAAGCCAGACCATGGGGGGATCATCCGGGGTGCTTCTGGCGATCTTTTTCTCAGCAGTGGGAGACGCGCTTTCTTCGGGAATGCCCATGGTCGATGCTTTAAAGGCCGGGTTATTGCGGGTCCAGGAAGTCGGCGGTGCAGAACCCGGCGACCGCACGATGATCGATGCCCTGACGCCAGCGCTGGACGCTTTGCCCAACGGTGTCACCGCAGCTGCCAAAGCCGCGCGGCAAGGTGCTGATTATACCGCCGAGATCGTCAAGGCCAAAGCAGGAAGGGCGAGTTATATTTCGGAAGAACGCTTGAGCGGCTATAACGACCCCGGTGCCGAAGCTGTTGCGTTGCTTTTTGAAAACATGAGCAGCACTTCGTAAACCGGAGCCGTTTTTTTCGTGGTGAAAGTGCAGGAAGCGGCAATCGTATTACACCTCCCGGCAATTTCAGGGTTTACTTGTCAGGTCCCCGGTTTTCGGGTCGATTGCCCGGTAAGGAAGATTGGCCTCCTTCCAGGCGCCAAACCCGCCAGCCATATGAGATAGTGGTGCGATACCAGCTTTGGCACAGCGCTCGGCGATTGCGTGTGAGCGCATGCCGGACCCGCAATGAAAGACGATAGGTTTGCCATCCTGCACCGGCAGTTTAAGCGGATCAAATGTCGACATCGGAAATAAAAGTGCACCACCGATATGCTCAAACGCATATTCATTGGGTGTGCGCACATCTATCAGCACAATCTCGTTACGGTCAAACCTGTCTTTAACTTCCG
>CAZJUF010000200.1:0-5738 GCA_964549055.1 uncultured Hyphomicrobiales bacterium
TTCTCAATACGCCACCAGCGATAAAAAAGCACATCGTGGCGTTCGGGTACGCTGTCCTCCAGCAATTCCAGCTTTGATATGCGGTCTACGCGAAAATGCCGGAAATCATCGCGCAATTCGCACCAGGCAACCAGCAGGCGCACACCTTTGAGGTAAGCCAGCGCAATGGGCCACAAGGTGCGTTGTGACGGGCTGGCCTGGGCATCGCTATATTCAATTTGGATTTTTCTGCGCTTGCGCAAAGCCACACGAATGTCACCTGCATCGATCATATCTATCGGATCGTGGCCAAGCTCCGGTGCATAAAGTGGAGCATCAAGCAATACCGGTCGTAATTCCAGCGGCACTATTTCAGCAATTTTGGCAACGGCATCAAGCGCAGACCTTGCCAGCATCTCATCGCCTTGCGTGGCAACCAGACGTGCGCCCAGCATCAGGGCCTCCAACTCATCGGTGTTGAACATCATCGGCGGCAGATCAAAGCCATCCTCCATCATATAACCAACACCGGCCTCACCGCGTATGGGGACGCCATTGCCGATAAGAGCCTGGATATCGCGATAAACCGTGCGCACATTTATTTCCAGTTCATCGGCCAGTTGTGCCGCTGTCAGCGGTGCTGTGCGCCGGGTGCCATGGCGGCGAAAAATCTGGATAATCTGCATCAGGCGCTCGGCACGTCTCATAATTCACTCCCTACCGTGCAAGAACTTTTCAGCAATGACTCACTCCTGACACAAGGTTGTCAGGAGTGAGTCAGTATAGACACTGCACTGAAACCAACAAGGAAGAAAGAACCCTCACATGATCACACTTTACAAATTTGGTGAGGCCTTCGGTCTTCCCGATGCATCCCCCTTTGTCACCAAAGCTGAAATTTTGCTGAAAATGGCCGAACTGGCGTATGTGGCGGATTTTGACGGGCTTGGCGAGGCGCCCAAGGGCAAGCTTCCTTATCTTAAAGATGACGGTGAAATTGTCGCCGACAGTACCTTCATCCGGCTGCACATTGAGGATAAGTACAGCTTTGATTTTGATGCTGATCTTGATGATCGCCAGCGCGGGTTGGCCTGGGCGGTTGAAAAATTGATGGAAGACAATCTTTACTGGACGTTGCTGAGCCAGCGCTGGATGCACGAAGGCAACTTTGATTTTGGCCCGAGCATGTTCTTTGCAGCTATTCCCGAGCCCGCCCGCGCTGAAATAATCGAGGCGACAAAGAAAAGAATTGCCCGCTCACTTTCCGGTCAGGGCACCGGGCTTCATTCGGATGAAGAAAAACTTCTACTGGCAATCCGCACCATTGATCATGTGGCTGCAATTCTCGGCGACAATAACTATATTATAGGGGCAAACCCGTGCGGTGCCGATGCCTTTGTATTCGCCATATTGGCCGGTGTATCAGCCAAAGGGTTCGACACCCCGCTGATTGGCGTCGTCAACGCTCACAGCAATCTGGTGGCTTATCTGGCCCGTATGCATTCGCGATATTTCAGTTGATCCTAGAGGTGTTTGCGAAAGAACACGCGAGAAAAACCATCCTGGGTTTTTCGTGCAAATTCCTCATAGCCTAACTTGGGATATAGCGTGAGGTTTTCCCGCATTTTTTCATTTGTATAGAGTTCGAGGCGCGAATATCCCAGTTTTCGCGCCTCGGCCTCGGCAAAGTCCATTAGCTGTCTGCCGTAACCCATGCCGGTAAATCCCGGTAAAACGGCGATGTTTTCTATGTGGAAATGATCTTTGTTGGCAAAGCAGACAATGAAGCCGCGCAGATTACACCCGACTTCGAGAATATAGACAGATTGCGTGTCCACGAGCGCGCCAAAGTCTGCCACCATGGGGGCAGGTTTTTTACCCATTCGCTCCACATAAGGTGCATAGGCCAATTCAGCACAGCGCTTTATGTGGACAACATCATCGTGTGTGGCATGGTGTATCACAGGCATCCCGGCGGGTTCGCCAGGCAGGATTTTGCCTCGACGATGATTTCTTCAATCACATCACCGGCTGTGGGAATGTCCTTGAGCATACCCGTCGCCTCGCCGACGATAACCGCAGCATGATCATAATCGCGCGCCACGGCGGCTGCCTCGTAGGCTTCACGTTGTTCATCAATATCCTGAGCCAGTTGCTGCTCGCGCCCGTGCCATTGCGCCAGCGTGTCATTTTGCAGCGTTCTGAGCTTATAGGGACCGGGCCAGTCTTTATCGCGCAATATGTCGACCACGCCTGATTGCAGTGTGCTATCGCCGGTAGCTTCGAGCGCGCGCTCTTTTGCCTGTTCCGGCATCAGGCTTTCCTGTGTGGCACAAAAGCGTGTACCCATTAACACGCCAGCAGCGCCGAGCATCAAGGCGGCAGCAAGTCCGCGCCCATCAGCAATGCCACCAGCGGCAACCACTGGAACAGTGTCAATTCTGTCAACCACTTCGCGTACCAGAGAAATTGTTCCCCGAATGGCTGCATGGCCACCGGCTTCGCTGCCTTGGGCTACGATAACATCAGCACCATTGTCATGCGCCGCCAAGGCCTGAACAAGCGTTTGCACCTGACAGATCACAATGGCGCCAGCGTTTTTTATCGGCTCGATAAAAGGCTTTTCATCACCAAATGACAACATCACCGCCTTTGGTTTGGCATCTAGAACAACATCGAGTAGATGCGGTTGTTCAGCAAGGCTCCAGGTGATAAAGCCGCACCCGATATCAGCATTATGGCTGCGGTTTAACTCTTGTTCCAACCACGCCTGATCACCGTAGCCACCGCCAATCAGCCCCAGCCCGCCGGCGTTGGAGGTGGCGCTGGCCAGAGCACCGCCAGATACAAATGCCATCGGTGCCTGAATTATGGGGTGTTTTATATCAAGGAGTTCTGTAAGTCTGGTTTTTAAGGTCATGGTTGAAATTTTCCATTGTCAAAAAAGTCGAATAATGATGTTGATGGTACATTCGCAAAAAAACACAGGTGTGTCATGTCCAACGAAGATGAAATATCACCAAAATCGTTTGTAGCTTCTGCCGGTCACTATATGGATAGGTCCTCTGGTGCCATTGTCCCGCCGGTGCAAACGTCAACCACCTTTGCCCGCAACGCGGCCTATGAGCTTCCCGGTGATTTCAGTTACGGACGTGATCAAAACCCAACGTATGCCCAGGCGGAAAAAATATTGCAACAACTGGAACAAGGTGCGGGTGCCAGGTTGTTTTCTTCCGGCATGGCCGGGTTTTCCGCAGTGTTCGAAACCGTCAACAGCGGCGCTCATATTGTTGCCCCCAAAATTATGTATCATGGTGGTCAAAGCTGGTTGCGCCGCATCGCCAAGCGGCGAAATATTGGTTTAAGTCTGGTCGACCAATCTGATCTCGGCGCGATCAAAAATGCGATACAGCCGGGCAAAACCGAAATCGTGTGGATTGAAACTCCGGGCAATCCGACCTGGGATATCTGCGATATTGCAGCCGCAGCCGACATTGCCCACGCGGCGGGGGCATGTTTGTGTGTCGACAGCACAGTGGCCACACCGGTGACGACGCAACCCCTGCTGCTCGGTGCGGATATAGTCTTTCACTCCGCTACAAAATATCTCAATGGTCACAGTGACGTTCTCGCCGGTGCACTGGTAACGCGCGAACTTGATGCGCGCTGGGAAGAAATCGGCGTGGTTCGACATCTTGCCGGTGGAATTTTAGGCTCATTCGAAGCCTGGCTTCTTTTGAGGGGCATGCGCACATTATTCGTGCGCCATGAGCACGCCAGCAACAATGCCCTTATGTTTGCCCGGCACTTTGAACACCACCCGAAAATTGATACGGTTCTTTACCCCGGACTGGAAAATCATCCCGGCCACGACATCGCCAAACGTCAGATGAAAAACGGTTTTAGTGGCATGGTCTCCCTTTTGGTCAAAGGCGGGGCAGAACAAGCCAAAAAAATTGCCACCACAACCAGGCTGTTTGTACCCGCAACCTCGCTTGGCGGTGTCGAAAGCCTGATTGAGCATCGCGCAACCGTGGAGGGTCCCGATAGTATCGTACCAAAAAACCTGCTGCGTCTGTCAATTGGCATCGAAGCTGTTGAAGATTTAATCGCCGATATGGAACAGGCGCTGGAAGCGGTTTAGTCCTTTTTCAGCACTTGCGGGTTTATCATGTTGATTGGTGACCCTGCGGCATAAGCTACAATCTGATCGAAGATGTCGCTGAATTGAATTTCGTATTCTTCATGCGTCACATAACCGATGTGCGGGGTGGCGATGAGATTGTCCAGGGACACCAGCGGGTCATCTGCAACTGTTACCGGTTCTTCGTCAAATACATCGATTGCCGCCATGCCGGGCCGACCAGCTTTTAGAGCGTTTAACAAAGCGTCTTTTTCAATCAACCCGGCGCGCGACGTATTAATCAAAATGGCTGAGGGTTTCATAGTGGCAAGGTCTTGGGCACCGACGATGTCGCGGGTGGCATCTTTCAGGCGCATGTGCAGGCTGAGAATGTCGCAGTCAGCGAAAAAGCTTTGCTTACTCGTGGCAACTTCTAGGCCATCATCGCGGGCGCGGGCGCGCGATGCTTCGCTCGCCCACACCAGGATATTCATGCCAAAGGCTTTGCCATAATCAACAATAACGCGGGCGATGCGGCCATAACCGTAAATACCAAGCGTTTTGCCCCGCAACGATTGCCCGACGCCCGTTTGCCAGGTACCGTTTTTCAGCGAGGCCATTTGCCGGGGTATGTGGCGCGCGGCCGCTAACACCAGCCCCCAGGTGAGCTCAGCTGCCGCATAGGACGGTGTTCCTTCATGCTGGCCCGAACACAGAAGAACCCCGTTGCCGGTGCAGGCCTCCACATCAATATGAGGGTAGACACTACGCTGGGAGATCATTTTGAGTTTTGGTAACCGCTGTAACAAAGGGCTATGAATTTGCGTGCGTTCACGAATCAGCACCAGAACTTCCGTGTCCTCCAACCTTTTGGCAAGCGCGTCGGTTTCCTGCACATGATCATTCCAGATTGTAACCTCATGGCCGGTTAATTTGGTAAAACACGGCAGGCTCGACAGCGTATCGTGATAATCATCAAGGATCGAAATTTTCATAAACCGTAGACCTTTTTGTTTCCATCACCAGACCATAGAACTATACTCTTGCAAGTCAGAACGCAAAAGCCCCCAGGCAACCCGTCATCAATCGTAAGTTTTAGCTGTAATGGATTTTATCTGGATACCCATCGCCATTGCTGGTGCCTTGATGCAGGCTGTCAGGACCGCGGCGCAAAAAGACCTTAATCAGAAGCTGTCGATTATGGTGACGACCTATGTGCGCTCCTTGTTTGGGTTGCCGGTCTTGCTATTGTTTTTAACGTGGGTGATGACGCGCGGGCCCGAGCCTTTGCCGATGCCGGTGTTTACCGGCGTGTTTCTGGCCAACACCCTGGCCCTGGCCTTGTCGCAGCTGGCCGCAACCTGGCTTTTGATTTACCTGTTTGGATTGAGAAATTTCACCGTCGGCACCACGCTCACCAAGACCGATGTGATGATGACAGCCGTCATCGGCTCATTGTTTTTTTCTGAAACAATCAGCTTTTACGGCTGGATCGCCATTGTTGTAACGCTCACCGGTGTCATCATTTTGACAATTGCCCGGGTAGGGGTGCGGGGGTTGATTGGGGCGCAGGGAGGGGGGCTTGTTGCTGCATTCAATTCGAAATCAACGCGAATAGGTCTGGCTTCAGGTTTTT
>CAZJUF010000201.1:0-5733 GCA_964549055.1 uncultured Hyphomicrobiales bacterium
TCTATTTCATTCGCCACGGACAGACTGACTGGAATGCGGCAGGCCGCATGCAGGGCCAGACTGACATTCCCATAAATGAGGTCGGTCGCACCCAGGCCCGGCGCAATGGTGAAACGCTTGCCGGTCTGTTGTCGTCGCCACAGGGTTTCGACTTCATTGCCAGCCCGTTGTCACGCCCGCGCGAAACCATGGAAATAATTCGCGACGCTTTAGGACTTGAGCCCAAAGATTATCCCACCGACAAGCGCTTGATGGAAATCAGGTTTGGCGAGTTCGAGGGCATGACTTTTGATCAGATATCGGAAAAATTCCCGGAAGAATTCGCCCATCGGCAAAAAGACATATGGCTCAACGCCCCTCCGGGTGGGGAGAGTTATTCCGAATTAACCGCGCGCGTTGAAGAGTGGTATCTCGAGCTTGAACGCGACACCATATGCGTGGCGCACGGCGGTGTAAGCCGGTCTTTGCGCGGCATTGTTCTGAAACTGCCACCAGCCGAAATTGTCGAATTGGATGTTCCCCAGGACAAAGTGCTGAAAGTTGAGGCCGGACAGATTGAGTGGCTCTGACTTAACCCCGGTTTTATATTTCATTCGCCACGGTCAAACCGACTGGAATGCGCAAGGCCGCATGCAGGGGCAAAGCGATATTGCTTTAAATAACACCGGTCGCGCACAAGCGCTGCGTAACGGTAAAACCATAGCTGCAGTGCTTAAGGCTCCTGGCGAGTTTGACTTTGTTGCCAGCCCCATGGGGCGCACGGTTGAAACCATGGAAATTCTCCGCACCACCTTAGGCCTTGCACCAACAGAATTCAGAACCGATAAACGCCTGCTGGAAATTCGCTTTGGCAGGTTCGAAGGCCTGACATTTGATGAAATGGCGGAGCAAATGCCTGAAGCACACGCCCATCGCGAGAAGGACAAGTGGCTCAACAGACCGCCGCAAGGCGAGAGTTATTCTGATTTGGCGGCGCGCATTGAACAGTGGTATCTGGAATTGGACCGCGACACCATATGCGTATCGCACAGTGGGGTAAGCCGGGTTTTGCGCGGCATATTGCTGAAACTGCCACCGGCCGAAATTGTCGTACTCGATGTGCCGCAGGATAAAGTTCTGAAAATAAAAGCCAATGAGATTGCGTGGCTGTAGGCGTCAAGATTGACGCCAGCACACGGCTTCGTTAGAACCAATTAAATTAATTTAATATCGGGTTTGTGATGTCGCTTAACTCCTTCGGCCATATGTTGCGCATGACCACCTTTGGCGAAAGTCATGGGATAGCTCTAGGCTGTGTACTTGATGGCTGCCCGCCGCTTATCCCGATTACCGCAGCTGAAATTCAGGTGTTCATGGACAAACGCCGCCCGGGCCAGTCACGCTTTACCACCCAGCGGCGCGAACCTGACGCGGTTAAAATTCTCTCCGGCGTATTTGACGATGATGACGGTCAGCAGGTTACCACCGGCACGCCTATATGTCTGATGATTGAAAATGTAGATCAGCGCTCCAAAGATTACGGCGACATCAAGGATAGTTTCCGCCCCGGTCATGCAGACTTCACGTATCTTGAGAAATACGGCATCCGCGATTATCGCGGTGGTGGGCGCCAATCTGCGCGCGAGACAGCTGCTCGTGTTGCCGCTGGCGCCATTGCCCGCAAAATTGTGCCGGGCATGCGTGTGCGCGGCGCCCTGGTGCAGGTGGGTGTACATGAGATCAACCGCGATAATTGGGATTGGGACGAGATTGATCGCAATCCGTTTTTCTGCCCCGATGCTGAAATGGTCGAGACCTGGACCACCTATCTTGATGACATCCGCAAGTCCGGCTCATCGTGCGGGGCAGTGATTGAAATTGTGGTTGACGGTGTTGCTGCTGGTCTGGGCGCACCGGTCTATGGCAAGCTTGATCAGGATCTGGCTTCTGCTCTGATGAGCATCAATGCGGTCAAGGGCGTTGAAATTGGCGCGGGCTTTTCTGCAGCCAGCCTCACCGGCATTGAAAACGCCGATGAAATGCGCATGGAAGATGGCAAGCCAACGTTTCTCAGTAATCACGCCGGTGGCATTCTCGGCGGCATTTCCACGGGACAGGAAATCATCGCACGCTTCGTGGTCAAGCCAACGTCATCGATCCTGACGCCGCGTAAATCAGTCGATAAGTTCGGCAATGAAACCGATGTTGTCACCAAAGGTCGTCATGATCCGTGTGTCGGCATTCGCGCCGTACCCATTGGTGAAGCTATGGCAGCCCTCGTGGTTGCCGATCATTATCTGCTGCATCGCGGGCAGATGGGCTGAGAATTAAATTTATTCTTCCAGACTTGTCGCGTTAAATTTTGATAATCAAATTGTTTCTTAGAGTAGCTCATGACCCGGAAGTGCTCTAACTGACGGTCAATCAAAATTGGTATGGATATTTGATTGCAAAGCAATTTTTGGCCCTTGATTTGGATCAAATATCTGCCGGGTCAGCGATGCTAGAGGTGATAGCATCGGACAATCACTGGGTTTGTTTAAATGCCTGCCATTCTCAAAATTAAGCGCTGGAACATAGGTCTGGAAGTTCTCGCGATCATAATTCAGGCAACGCAAGTTACTCGAGAGGCGTTCATATTTAATTTTAACGATAATAACGAAATCGTTAGTTCGATTTTCTCGACCGTGCAGGCCCCTCAACCTCACAGAGATTTAGGGGGGGCCTGAAAACAAAACATGCCTAGAACCATTGCTGTCATACCTGCTCGTGGTGGGTCAAAAGGTATTCCCCGCAAAAATCTGATAGATCTCGGTGGCAAACCGTTGATCGCGCATATGATCGGGCATGCCTTGCAAGTCGAGGGCATCACCGACGTTGTCGTTTCAACGGAGGACGAAGAAATCGCGGATGTTGCGCGGCAATATGGAGTCCAGCCACCCTTCATGCGCCCCAAAGAGCTGGCCGGGGACAATGTTTTGAGCTTGCCCGTGGTGCAACATGCAGTCGAACAAATGGAAGCAATAACAGCTGCGCCCTATAGCCATATCCTGGTATTGCAGGCGACAGTGCCGCTCTGTCGGCCCCAGGATATTGCAGCTTGCCTGGAGCGCTTGGAAAAGGGTGATTGCGATAGTGTGGTGAGCGTCAAGAAAATCGCCAATCATCATCCATTTCGCCTTAAGAGAATAATAGGTGATGACGTCCTGATTAATTATGTCGACCAGGGGTTCGATGATTTGAGGCCGCGCCAGGTGTTGCCGCCGGTTTATAAACGTACCGGCGCTGCCTATGCCAGCACCCGGGAAACGGTCATGACCCACAATCAAATAGTTGGTGAAAACGCCCGCGCCATCATTGTGCCGGAATACACCGGTTTGGACATTGACAGTGAATTGGACCTGGCTTTGGTTCGACTGATATTCGACGGTAAAGTCGATGTACATCTATTGCCTTAAACCGGTCATCATGAGAGTTCTTTTATGAGTACAATCCCCCAGAAAACCATCAGCTTCAAAGATCGCGTTCACACGCCTTGCCGGTTTGGCGCGAGACATCGTCCTTGACATTATCACCGGTCATAATCCCGTCTGAAATTCAGACGCGGGAATTTGATGCCAAATTGCTGTTGGCATGTTTCCTGGCTGAATCCGGCGTTGACGTATATGTCGGTGCCCGGCACGAAATTCATGCAAATATTCACCATTTGCCGCCATCGATTTACGTCGCCAAGGATTTTCGCGATACATCCGTGCAGATATTCAATATCTTGAGCCTGCTGGGACACCGCATTGTTGCCTGGGACGAGGAGGGGCTGATAACCCATGAGCCGGAGCTTTATTATCGTCGGCGGGTGGCGGAAAAAGCCATTTCCAAGGTGCAGGAATTCTATGCCTGGGGAGAGAATAATAAGGCCTTAATAGAGAATGCTCCGGGCTTTCCAGCAACAAATATACACACCACTGGCAACCCTCGAGGCGATCTTCTGCGCCCTGAATTTAAAGATTTTTATGCCGACACAATTGAGCGGTTACAAGCGCGTTATGGTAATTTTATCTTGATCAACTCCAACTTTGGATTTGTTAATCACAAAGTTCGTTCGCTTAAAGTTTCCCCTGAAACCTCCGGTTTTTCTAATGGACATGGGCCCGTCCCTGAAATCGACCAGTTTTTGCGGCATCGACAATCTATGCTTGATACATTCATTGACCTTCTGCCTGATATTGCGCGACGTTTTCCGGGAAATACAATTGTCGTCCGGCCCCATCCTTCTGAAAATCATTCTCTATGGACAGCGGCGGCGGCGAAACTAAAAAACATTGAAATTATTCATGAAGGTCCGGTACTTCCCTGGCTCCTGGCGGCAGGTACTATGATACATAACGGTTGTACAACAGGCCTTGAAGCGTTTTTGCTTGGCCGTCCCGCAATTTCATTTGAACCAAAGGATGTTCATCCGGGTGCGGAAAATCTGCCGAATTTCCTCAGCAACCGAGCCCAGTCACAGCAGGAGTTATTTGCACTGATAAGTCAATGTCTGGAGACAAATCAGCCATTGCCGCAAACCGATGCCCAATGGAAAGAAATCAGTAGATTTATCGGAGCGACAAACGGGCCATTCGCTTCGGAACAAATTGCACAACATATCCGCGAATTAAACCAGAGGGACTGCAGCAGCCCCATTTCTTCATCCCTGTCGCGGTTTTCGGGGGGGGTGCTTTCTCGTTTGCGCAAGGTGGAAAAAAAAATCCTTTACATGTGGCCTGAACACAAGTCCAGCAGGGCTTATAATACCCATCGATATCCTGGTTTAAAGCAGGACGAAGTGCAAAGCAGAGTTGCCAGTTTTGCTAAAATTACAGGGAAATTTGGAACTCTTTCCGTCGATCATTGCCGGGAGCAGATTTTTCTCATCGCAAACTCTAGGCGGCCAAAATTTTGATTTAACTGCAATTTCCGCTTTTGGCACATCTCGCCAATCTGAGTTGCATCACAAGTCGGATATTCTCAGCGTCCTGTCGGGACAGCTCTATTTCTACCTGCTGTATCGTGAGCAAAAAGGTCAGGGGCTGAATTCAAGTCGCTGGATTGATTTTTTTCCGCGCGAGCACCCTTGCGAACAGTATGTTCTGCAATTCGTTGCGATTTTGCGTGATGTCGGCAAGGGTGTATTTGTCGAGCACTTTGATGAATTCCGCCAGGGCTTCAGCGAAAATACTGGTGAGATGGCAAGCGGGTGTAATGATACATTTGTTTTGTGATCCACGCATACACTCAACAAGGGCGAAATCTTCTTCTATTGCGCGCACCACATGGCCAATGCGGATATGCTCAGGGGGTAAATTGAGCCGCAATCCACCGTTGCGGCCGCGTACCGTTTGCAGCAGTCCGGCCCGGGCAAGCTTGTTGACGATTTTCATCAGATGCGCTCGTGAAATATTATAACGCATTGAAATGTCGTCAATTTTAGACAGATCAGTTTTATTGGTGGCGACGAACATCAGCACGCGAAGGGCGAAATCAGAAGCCTGATTGAGGCGCATGGCAAGTGGATACCTTGTAAAATCAAATGTTGCACTTAAATCATCTATATTATATACATCTTTTATTCGCAACCATTGAATGAGCCTGTATTCCATGTCCCATCCTGATTTTCCCGTTCGCTCCACCCCTGTGACCCGGCACCGGGTTCACCCGGACATTGATGAGGCGATGATTGACATGGTGGTTGAGACTTTTTACGAGAAAATCAGA
>CAZJUF010000202.1:0-5723 GCA_964549055.1 uncultured Hyphomicrobiales bacterium
TCCAGCCTGGCGGCCAGATCACTTTTCCATCGTATAGATGAAGCCAGCGATAATCCTGAGCCGGGTTCGAACCAGAAAATCCAACAACTCGAAAATACTCTGCTCTCCCTGTCTTTGCTTATTCTGTCTTTGGCGGCCCGCGCCAACCCCGTTGCCGAACCACAGCCGAGGCTCGAAGTGAAAAAGCCGAAACTGGTGTTCAAGGCGGTTCGACCTGCAACATTGCCGGCGGCGAAAATAAATCAGGAAACTCCCGATGTCTATAAAGACATCGTCATGTCGATGGATAAAGGTGTTGTTGCCTACGACAGGGATGACCGGGTCGTTCTGGCAAATCCTCGCTGCTGGGAACTGCTTGAAGTTCCAGCCGGGCTTTTTGATAAAGGTCAGCCACGGCGCCTGTTGGTCGAATATGTCGTTGAACACGGCTATTGCAGCGAAGACGGCAAATTATATACCAAAGATATTATGGCTCAGTTTGCCCCGGGTAAACAATCCGCCCTGCATCGCAAAACACCTTCCGGCCGTATTATAAGAACCGTCAGCAAGGCGTTGCCAAGCGGCGGGTCAGTTATCACCCACTCTGATATTACCGAGCTGCGCGTGAACGCGATTAAGCATGAAAAGCAGACACGAATTCTGGAGACAGTGCTCGAAAACCTCGATCAGGGTATCTGCATGGTTGACGAGCAGTTGAATGTTGTTTGTCACAACGACACTTATCTTGATATCTATAATATACCTCGCGATGGCGTGAAGGCTGGCGACAATCTCAGAAAATTCTGCGAATGGGGAGCGAAGGCCGGCAATTTTGGTACTGAAAATGTTGCAGAGAAAATTGAGGCACATCTTGAAAATGTCGCCCATTCCTCCGATGATATTCCAGAGTATCCTCTCAATGGCCGGATTTTCAACATCCATCGCGTACCATTGCCCGACGGCGGCTTTTTACGAACCTATTCAGACGTAACGATAATGCTTGGCCGTAAACAGGAATTGCAGGCCCTGACTGTTGATCTTGAAACTGCAAATGGTGAAAAACAGGCCCTGCTGACGCAGTTCAAGACGGTGATTGAGAACATCGACCATTGTGTTGCTTTTTTTGATAAGGATCTAAAGGCAATAATTCTCAATAAAGCATTTCGGCATACATGGGGTGTGGGCGACGATTATCTCGATACGTGTACAGGTGTTCGCGATATTTTAGAAATCAATCGCCACAAGAATATTTTCGATATTGCGGGCATGACCTGGGAAGACTTTGTCGAGAAACGAATATCTGCCATTAAAGCAGGATCCATTCCGCCTATCGAAAGACGCCATTTGGATGGAAATGTTTATATCTATCATTGCGTGGCCCTGGAAAACGGGTCTCGTATGTTGACGTATTACGACATTACAGAGATGAAAAACCGCGAAGAAAAACTTCAGATACTGGCCCGGAAACTCGAAACTGCGAGTGCGGAAAACAAAACTCTGCTGGCTCAGTTCAAAACCTCAATAGAGAATATCAATCAGGCTGTGGTCTTTCTTGACCGTGATTTGAAAGCAACAATTATCAACCGGGCATTCCGGGATCTGTGGGGCTATGATGATGAGTTTTGCAACTCCCGTCCAACCATGGGAGAGCTTCTGACATTCAATCGTTACAACGATTTTTATAATGTCAGCGATGATGATTTTGAAGCCTACGTAAAAGCGCGGGAAACTGCAGTAAAAGCAGGCTCGATAGAGCCGGTTGAAATGCAGCTTAAAAACGGAAAAACTCTCATATATCAGTGTGTTGCACTCGACAATGGCTCGCGAATGGTCACACATTTTGATATTACCGAACTTAAAGCCCGTGAAGAAAAACTTGAGCTGCTTGCCAAAGAACTGACCAAAGCCAATGTGGTCAACCAGACTTTGGTGGACCGGCTCGAAACTGTAACCGACAATATTGATTACGGCGTCTTGTTCCTCGATAGCGACCTTAGGACAATTTTCTCCAATCGGGCGTTTCGCGAACTCACCAGAACACCTGAGGATTTACTTTCAACCCAGCCAACATTTCGTGAAATTGTTGAATCTCACTTTGATGAAAAAGTCCATGGCGTCGACTATGACAGCTGGGAGGAATATGTTGAACACCGGGTCAATGAAATCAGGTCTGGCCAGATTACACCGGTTGAACGACGCTATGTTGACGGCAGGGTTTTGATACACCAGTGCACCGCCCTTGGTGATGGCTCAAGGATGTTGACGTATTACGACATCACTAAAATGAAAGAATACCAGGCGCAACTCACCGAAGCCAAAAAGTTTGCTGAATCCGGCAATCAGGCTAAATCCGAGTTTCTTGCCAATATGAGTCACGAAATCAGAACACCAATGAACGGTATTTTGGGGATGGCTGAAATACTGTCTCAAACCAAACTCGACGCCCGCCAGACGGATTGTATCAACATTATCACCAAGTCCGGCTCCTCATTAATTGCCATTATCAATGATATTCTGGATTTTTCAAAATTCGAAGCAGGAAAACTGGAACTGGATCCGATACCCTTCAACCTGAAATCCTGCATTGAAGACGTGGCAACCCTGATGGCTTCCGAAGTCACCACAGATGACGTTGAGCTTGCCGTTCAATATAACCCGGCCCTTCCCGAGCGATGCATCGGTGATGTTGGGCGTATTCGCCAGATTGTCACCAACCTGGTCAGCAATGCCCTGAAATTCACCCATGAGGGCCATGTCCTGATTAATGTTGACGGTGATTGCGGTAAGGACAAGGTAGCGCTTAAAATCAGTGTGACCGACACCGGAGTGGGGATTCCTGCCGATAAACTCGGATCAATTTTTGATAAATTCGAACAGGCCGATAACTCCACCACCAGACAGTATGGCGGTACTGGACTGGGACTTGCCATCTCAAAACGCCTTGCCGATCTTATGAATGCAAATCTCATCGTGTCGTCTACCGAAAACAAAGGCTCCAGGTTTGAACTTGCACTGGAACTGGTCATTGATGGCAAGGAGGAAAATACTAATCTTATCCTGCCCAATATGCAGAGTATGAAAATACTTGTTGTCGATGATGTCGATATAAACAGGGCAATCCTGTCTGAACAAATTCAAAGCTTTGGCATGACGCCTCATTGTGTCAACTGCGGTGAAAAAGCACTGAACCTGCTGAGAAAATCCACTTCGGGTGATGACCAGTTTGGCCTGGTTATTCTCGATTACCACATGCCGGAAATGGACGGAAAGCAGCTCACAACGGCGATCAGGAGCGACCCGGCCTTGAGCGATATTCCCTTGATAATGCTGTTGCCGGTTGGACAAAAAGGGGATGCAAAATTCTACCGCCAATTGGGCGTTGATGGTTATTTAATCAAACCGGTTCGCTCGGATTTGCTGCGCGATGCAATCGCCACAATTCTTGCAGAACGGGGAAACAGTCAGGAACTGACAACCAGCCATCGTATCCGCGATTTGAAAACGCAATCAGGCCAGGCGGCAGCAAAAACCTATCATGTGCTTTTAGCCGAAGATAATGAAATCAACCAGCGTGTTGTTGAGCAGATGTTGATGGATTCGCCGATAAAACTGACCCTGGCATCCAACGGTCGCGAAGCGGTTGAACTATACCGGGATATCGGTGCCGACGTTATTTTGATGGACATCTCCATGCCGGAAATGGATGGCTATGAGGCAACAGAATTGATCCGGTCTCACGAAAGTGAAAAACACAAAAAGCGCACGCCGATAATTGCACTCACCGCCCATGTCATGAGCGGGGACCGTGAAAAGTGCATGGAGGTGGGGATGGATGATTATCTGTCAAAGCCCGTCAAGATGGACGCTCTTACAAAAGTTCTGTTTAAATGGATCGCTATTAAAAGTCAGCAAAATGCCAGCCAGATTTCCAGGCCGGTGGAACTCGAAGACGCCTGATTTTAGCGCTGCGAAGTTTGCCAGTTCTCGATTTTTTGATAATCGGCATTTTCAGGTGCCAGAGGTGACTTCCCGCGAATTATATCAGCAGCTTTTTCCGCAATCATGATTGTCGGGGCATTGAGGTTTCCGGTGGTAATTTGTGGCATGATGGAGCTGTCAACCACTCTGAGACTGTCAATGCCGCGCACATTGCACTGAGGATCGACAACAGCTTTTGGATCAGTTCCCATTTTGCAGGTGCCGCAAGGGTGATAGGCGCTTTCAACGCGGGCGCGGATAAACGCGTCAATTTCCTCATCGCTTTGAACCTCGATACCCGGCGACAACTCAGGTCCGCGATAAGGATCAAACGGGGGTTGGGCAAAAATCTCGCGCGTCAGCTTAACCCCCGCTCTCATTTCCGCCCAATCCTCCTCGTGGCTCATGTAGTTGAACAAAATGCCGGGATGGTCGCGGGGGCGGGGGGTTTTGAGCCAGACCGAGCCGCGTGATTTACTGCGCATCGGCCCCACATGGGCCTGAAACCCGTGGCCGGTGGCCAGTTGCGAGCCATCATAAGACATCGCCATTGGCAAAAAATGATATTGCAGATCGGGGTAGGCAACGCCCGCGCGCGAGCGAATAAACCCGCCGGCCTCAAAATGATTGGTTGCCCCCAACCCGGTTTTGAACAACAACCACTCAATCCCGATTCTGGCTTTACTGTGCCACGACATTGAGCTGTAAAGCGAGATCGGCTGCGTGCACTGATGTTGAATATACAATTCAAGGTGATCCTGCAGGTTTTGCCCGACACCGGCCAAGTCACAGACAATTTTGATATCCATGTCTTTCAGGTGGGCTGCCGGGCCAATGCCCGATAACATCAGCAGTTGCGGTGAATTAATCGGGCCACCGCATAAAATGACTTCTTTTCGAGCGATAGCAGACTGTGTCGCCCCGCTTTTTGAGTATTCAACGCCGGTAGCTTTTTTGCCTTCCATGAGGATACGCGAGGCCAGGGCATGGATTTCTATTTTGAGGTTGGAACGCTGGCGCGCCGGTGCCAGATGGGCCAAATCAGTGCTCCATCGCCGCCCGTTGTGAACCGTCATGTCCATGCGGCCAAAACCCTCCTGGGCATAACCGTTGACGTCTTTTGTCACCTGATAACCCGCTGCTGCACCGGCATCTATGAAGGCCTGAAACAACGGGTTTTTCAGCGTTCCATTAGAAGTGTGCAACGGCCCGGTGCCACCACGGTAGGCATCTGCGCCGCCGCTGTAGGTCTCGGCCTTGCGAAAATAGGGCAACACATCGCTGTATGACCAGCCGTGTGCGCCTGAGTGTTGCCAATTGTCATAATCATGACCATTGCCCCTGACATACGCCATGCCGTTAATGGCCGATGAGCCACCCAGACCAAGCCCTCGGGGGCAATGCATCTGGCGATGGTTGAGATGGGGTTCAGGTTCGCTCGAATAAAACCAGTTGTAGCGCTTGTCGTTCATAGGGATATAAAACGCCGAAGGCATATCGACGAAAATATTGCGGCGGCCACCACCGGCCTCCAGCAATAATACAGTACTGGTCCCGTCTTCACTTAACCGGTTGGCCAGTACCGAGCCCGCAGACCCCGCACCAACGATGATATAATCAAATTCCACTACCTGCTTCACCCACAGTCGTTTTTAATTCAAGCTACAAACTTATAGCGATTTGTGCCAGTGTGTTAAAGGGCACTCTACTCCTGACCAAAGGTATCTGATGGCGATTTGCGGCATTCTGTTTGACAAGGACGGCAC
>CAZJUF010000203.1:0-5718 GCA_964549055.1 uncultured Hyphomicrobiales bacterium
GAATATCTTTTGCGCCTGTGGGAAAATGTGCGTGATCTCACACTGGAATCAAGTGCACCAAATCTGGTCTATGAAGAAGGCAGCCTGATCAAGCGTTCGATCCGCGATTTGTATTCCAAAGATGTGGACAGCATTACCATTGACGGCGAGGCTGGCTACAAGGAAGCCAAAGATTTCATGCGCATGTTGATGCCGAGCCATGCCAAGAACGTCAAGCTCTACAAAGGCACCGAAGGGCTTTTCATGAACCAGCAGGTTGAAAAGCAACTCGATAATATGCTCAACCCGCAAGTCACTCTGAAATCCGGCGGCTATCTCGTTATTAATCAAACCGAAGCTCTGGTGGCGATAGATGTCAACTCGGGCCGCTCTACACGTGAGCGCAATATTGAAGCCACCGCCCTGTCGACCAACCTTGAAGCCGCGGCCGAAGTTGCCCGCCAGCTGCGCCTGCGTGATCTTGCCGGTCTGGTGGTTATCGATTTTATTGACATGGAAGAAAACCGCAACAACCGGGCGGTAGAGCGAAAACTGAAGGAATGCCTACGCGGTGATCGCGCGCGCATCCAGATTGGTCGCATCAGTCATTTCGGTCTGTTGGAAATGTCACGCCAGCGCCTGCGTTCGGGCGTTCTCGAAGGTTCCACTAAAACCTGCCCACTGTGTCAGGGTCAGGGCTTTGTTCGCTCGGTTGAAAGTGCTGCTTTGCATATACTGCGCGGCATTGAGGAATTTATTCTCAACGGTAACAAGCAAAACCTGATTGTTGCCACCACCGCCGAAGTGGCTTTTTACATCCTCAATCAAAAGCGCGACAATCTGCTGTCGATTGAGAGTACTTATTCTGTTTCTTTATTGCTGGAAATTGACGACACACTTCTGGGCGATAATTACACCATTCGCCATAGTGCGGGCGGTCCTGTCGTCAAGGCACCTCAAAATGCCTCCGAACAAGCCGGAGCATCAGCGGAAGAAGCGTCAAAAGAAGACCAGCCACGCAAACGCCGCAGACGCAGACGCGGGCGAAAAGATCGCAATGGTGCAGCCCAGGAAGGCGTTTCCCAGGATAATGCTGTTGAGGCAAATGCTGGTGAAGATGGTCAACCTGAAGCCGTTAAAGCCGAAAACCCTGAAAATTCATCGCCAGAAGATGGCGATGGTGAACAGCCGCGTTCCAAGCGTCGCAGAGGCCGTCGCGGTGGCAGAAAACGGCGCGAACGCCAGGAAAACACCGAGGCACAAACAACGGAAAATACCGAAGCTGTTGCAGCCGAAGGCGACAGTGTTGCACCTGCTGAAAGCGCTGCGGTCGAAACACCTGTGCCTGATGATGTTGTTGCACCTGCTGAAGGCGCTACGGTCGAAACTCCGGTGCCCGATGAGGTTGTTTCACCTGCACCCGATGTCGAAGACGCTGCAGTAAAACCCAAACGCACCCGCCGCCGCGCAGCTGCAAAAGACAGCAAGGCAAAGCCTGCCCGGCGTAAAAAATCTGATGTTGTTGCAGAAACTTCTGATCCTGAAGTCGCGGCAACTGATGCATCGGCGGCAGACGAAAAGCCCGCACCAAAACGGCCCCGGCGGCGCACTCGCAGCAAAAAGGCTGATGACAGTGCAGAAACATCTTCGGGGGCTGAACAAAGCCCTGCCCAGGCCAATGGCTCTGAAGAAAGTTCAGATGCGCCCAAAGCTGAAGCCACAACAGCAAGTCAGCCTGAAGCGATAGCCGCCACACCGGTTGAGACCGCTGCGGAACCTCCGGCCAAACCAAAAAGAGGCTGGTGGCAACGGCGAATTTCGGGAGAATAATGACGGGACCTATTAAACACATTGTCGTTTGAACCGGTCACAATACTGTCGAAATGTGTGTATATTTTTTGATTTGAGTGTTTCCCGAAAAGTGGCAACCGGTTTTCGGGCAAGAAGTGCGAAAAAACAAAAAATTAGAGCATTTACGCCCAGCGGATTTAAGCGGAAATGCTCAATTCATTGATCTTGGAAAACCATGACCCGCAGATTTCCAGCTCTGATTTCAACGATAAGACTGGCTGTTTTTACCGCCTTTATTGGTGTTCAGGGTGTTGTTTTACCTGTCAGCACGGCGCGGGCATCTGAAGCAGCCATGCTGATTTTCGATGCTTCTCGCTCCATGCGCGGGAAAATTGATGGAAAAACCCGGATCAACATTGCTCGCGATGTTTTGGGCAAAGCTTTTCAGCGTTATGAGGCCAGTTTGAAACTTGGCATCATGGCCTACGGCAGCCGCTCGTCTTCCAATTGCCGCGATATCAGATATATAAGACCGGTCGGTCGCATAAGAACCGCTTCTTACAAGTGGGCAATCAAACGCATACGCCCACGCGGCAAAACACCCATAGCCCTGGCACTTCGCGCTGGTGCCAACAGGCTCGATTACAAGAACAAAAAAACCACCCTGATTTTAATGAGCGACGGCCTTGAGAATTGCAGAGGTAATCCTTGTGCTGTCGCCAGAAAACTGGAAGAAACCGCCAATTTCCTCACCATACATGTGATCGCATTTTCGGTGCCGAAAGAAGACCTCCCAAGTCTGGCTTGCATTGCACGCAATACCGGTGGCAAGTTTTTTACCGCCGCTAATGGCCCGGAACTCGGGGTGGCATTTGACAATATTGTTACGGAGATTTCAAATACCGGCATCCCGGATATTGTTATCGCAGCTTCGCGAAATTCGGCGGAGCAAGATAAACTGGAAGCGGTTAAGGCTGATGCCGATGTGGAGACCAGAAAACTTCTGGAGGCGATGCAGGAACGTGCGCGCAAAAACGCCGAGATAGAAAGCCTGAACCCCTCTGAAGGGCGCACCACAAGAACAATCGGCGCTGGAAAAATCATAACAATTGAGCCTTCCAATCGCAGTGAAATTACCGATGCCGTGCTTGAAAATCCGATGAAGCCCGACATCCTGCTGATGACCAAGGATACGAAAAAGGGTTCCGAAGGCCTGGGACTTGTTGCCAGACTGGCTTCAAATTCTCCCCCGCTGGAAACCAATATAAAATGGGAAATTTATAATTTTTTGAAATCCCCAGATGGTAACAGATCGCAGATCCTAACATCGGAAGTTGCCCGGCCGATGCTCCCCCTGTCGCCGGGTAAATATATTGTACGCGCGGTTTTTGGCGTTTCCTCCACTGCCAAAGTCATCACTATTTCGCGCGCGCAGATAACTGACGCGACCTTTGTTCTGAATACCGGCGGTATCCGCGTTAAACCTGTGCTGATTGCCGGTGAACCACCTGCCGGCAAACTCTCGCAACAGTGGATTTATCTCAGCTCGCCGCCGGGAAGTTCATCTTCTCCTCAACTTATCGCCACAGCAGATGATCCCGATGAAATTCATCAACTTAGCGCGGGAACCTACGAACTCATCAGCAAATTTGGCACCGCCAATGCGGTTGTAAAAACCAATGTGACAATTTCGCCCGGTCTTTTGACCGAAGTCGAAATAAGCCACAAGGCGGGCATTGTTCAATTCAAGCTGTTTAAAAAGGGGCGCGGCGGCGAGGAATTAACCGGCGTCAACTGGAAGTTGTTTGATGATGAGGGCAATGAAGTTGCCCGCGACCTTGCCGCTGCTTCGGGCGAAATCATCGCACCGGGCCGCTATAAAGTCACCGTACTTTACAATGACAACACCTACACCAAAACGTTCAGCATCAAGCCCGGCAAGAAAAAACTGATCCAGGTTGTAGCCCGGTAAGTGTTTTCTACACGCTGCCATTCGATGTCCGATTTTTGCCTGATAACATTCTTTCATTACCCTCATACAGCAAAGAAACGCCCCGGTGTGATGCCAAAGACATTGCGAAAAATTGCGATGAAGCTGGATGGATTTGAATATCCGACTTCAAAAGCTGCATCGGCTACACTGGTACCATTTGCAATTTTTTCTAGAGCAAAGACCAACCGCAGCTGCTGACACCATAATCCAGCACTCATTTTTGTTTCCCGTTTGAATATTCTGGCGAGAGTGCGCGGGCTGACGCCGACACTGTGCGCCAGGGTTTCAATCGAACGGCGCTCGCCGGGATTTTCATAAAAAATTGACGCAAAGCGCCTTGCGCGCGGATCGTGAAGTTCAGGAAGGTGAACCGGCTCCTGCTTCAGCGAGATCAGTTGATCGGCTAACACATGGGCAAGACGAGCTTCGGGACTGTTTGCCGGATAATTCCAGCTAACCCCAACCAGGGCAATGACGAGATCATAAACCAATCCCGTGACACTGATGACCGCACATTTGGAACCCAGGGTGACCGGTTCATAATCTGCTGCAATATACAATGTGCGCAGATCAATCGGTCGCGAAAGCCGGAGTGAATGTTTAACTCCGCCGGGTATCCACAAGGCACGGCTGGAAGGCAGAACCCATGACCCCGCCCCGGTAATAACGGTCATGGACCCGGATACCGCATACATCAGTTGAGCGCGGACATGGCTGTGCGCTGCAACTACGCCAGCTGAATAACGCTCCGCAATACCGACTATCGGCACCGTGGCCAGATCAGGGTCTTTAAAAACCATTTTGGCTAAATAGCATTATTATTTGTCTAATAATAGCTAATTCGCCAAGCTAAATTCGTGCAAATATGTCCACAGACAGCCCCTGAACCCAAATTCGACAGAGGACATCTTTTCATGCAAAAACTTTTATTCATCGCTGCAACATTGTTGACAGCATTGTTGTATTCGGGCGCGCAAGCTGGTGAGCTCGGCGTTTTTCAATCCGATTCTGCCGGCTTCGATACACGGACATACTGGTATGACGACGGCAAGGAAGTCACGGTCATTGATACCCAGTTCGTGCCATCCCTGTCTGAAGCGATGGTTGCCAAAATTCGCAAAACCACCAAAAGCCCGATTACCCGCATCATCGTTACTCACCCCAACCCGGATAAGTTTAACGGCCTGTCGGTTTTTCACAAGCTGGGAGCAACCTCAATTGCATCCAAGGCAACGGCTGATGCCATGCCCGGTGTCGATGCCTACAAACGTTATTTCTGGATCAAGATCGCCGGGGCTTTCAGTGACAAGACCTACCCGAAATTCCAGCCGGTAAAAGAGACATTTTCCGGCAGAAAAACCATCAAACTGAAATCTGGCGAGACCATCACACTCATTGAACTTGCCAATAGCGGCGTATCCTCAACACAAACGGTTGTGCGCATAGATGCGACCGGTGATTTGCTGGTGGGTGATCTGGTCCATAACAATGCCCATGCCTGGTTGGAGGGCGGCATCGTCAATGGCAAGGCAACACCGGATATTGCCGGCTGGATTGCAGCCCTTGATGAGTTAAAAACCCTTGGTGGCAAAACCGTTCGCGGCGGGCGCGGCAGCGATGCACCGGTTGGCGAGGCGGTTTTACAACAACAGGCCTATCTGAAAACCATGGACAAGCTGGTAACAGACTACATAGCCGGGCTGGACAAAGCCGGACGCAAAGAGCTTGGCGACCCGGCTCTGGCGAAGAAACACTATGCGGCACTTCAGGTGCTGGCGACCAAAAAATTCCCGGATTTCAAGCTTTCCTATATGGTCGGCTATGGAATTTACGGACTGGTCAACAGCAAACTATGATCTCAAATCCGGCGGGGTGGCCTCTGTCACCAAAGCGGCTATCGCTTCTTCCAGCCCCGCCGTGTTTTGATCACGTGAACCGAGCCTGCGAATATTGAC
>CAZJUF010000204.1:0-5654 GCA_964549055.1 uncultured Hyphomicrobiales bacterium
CTTTGCCGCACCAGGCTTTAAGCGGGGCGGCCTGCAGGGCGCGACCGTAGGAAAAGCTCAATTTCCAGGGTAAATCTGCGATTTTGTTCATAGCGTTTAATCGAGAGGTTGCCTGTTTGTCTGACTGGCCACCGGACAAAAACACAATACCCGGTAAGGCGGACGGCACATTTTCCTTAAAACACCGAATGGTCTTTTCTGCTATTTCTTCATCGCTTGCCTGCACCGCACAGGTTGAGCCTGACAGCACCATGTTGGGTTTCAAAATAACCCCTTCGAGCATGACATTTTGCTCTTCCAGAGCGCTGAACAAAGCTTTGAGGGCAGCCGAGGTTACTTCAAGACAGCGATCAATATCATGATCGCCATCCATGATCACTTCAGGCTCGACGATGGGGACAATTCCCGCTTCCTGAGCCAGTGCTGCGTAGCGGGCAAGCGCGTGTGCATTGGCGTTGAGGCAATGTTGTGTCGGAATGCCGGGGCCGATATTGATGACGGCGCGCCATTTGGCAAAGCGGGCACCAAGTTCATGGTATTCGGCAAAGCGTTCACGCAGGCCATCAAGGCCTTCGGTGACTTTTTCTCCCGGACTGCCGGCAAGATCCTTGGCGCCAGTGTCGACCTTGATACCGGGAATTGCACCGGTATCACATATAACCTGACACAGGGATGTGCCATCGGCTGCTTTTTGCCGCAAGGTTTCATCAAACAGGATAACACCGGAGATGTGGTCTTTCATGGCGTGGGTGGTTCGGAATAAAAATTCGCGATAATCACGCCGGTTTTGTTCGGATGATTGCGTATTGATACTGTCGAAACGCTTTTTAATGGTGCCGCTGCTTTCGTCGGCGGCAAGGATGCCTTTGCCGGTGGCGACCATTTTTTGTGCGATTTCGCGAAGTTCCTGCGCGTGTGCGGTCATGTTTTCGTCTCCCATTGAAATATTACCTTAATCAATTCAGGCAGCATCAGGTTAGCAGTTTTTCTGTAAAACCTTGACACCGGGTAATTCCTTGCCTTCGAGCCATTCCAGAAATGCCCCGCCGGCGGTTGAAATAAAAGTGAAATCATCACTGACACCGGCGTTTTTCAAAGCGGCAACAGTATCACCGCCACCGGCAATCGAACTTAAACGCCCGGATTTGGTAAGCGCGGCCACCATGCCCGCTGCCACATTGGTGCCGTGATCAAATGGCGGCATTTCAAAGGCACCAAAAGGTCCGTTCCATACCACGGTTTTGGCATCGGCAAAAACGCCCTTGAGGTGGCTCAAGCTGTCTGTACCGATATCCAATATCATTTCGTCGTTGTGCACATCATTCACCGGGCAAACACGGGATTTGGCGTGGGCCTTAAAATCCTGCGCCACCACCACGTCGGCAGGCAGAATGACGCTCGTGTTTTTTTGATCAGCTGTTTTGAGAATATTGCGGGCGACATCAAGCAAATCATACTCACATAAGGATTTGCCGACACTGAACCCCTGGGCGGCAAGAAACGTATTGGCCATGGCACCGCCGATAACCAGCACATCAACTTTACTGCACAGATTACCGATGAGGTCGAGTTTGGATGAAATTTTTGCGCCACCGATGACAGCTACCAAAGGATGTTGGGGAGTGCCAAGCGCCTTGTCGAGGGCAGCAAGCTCCCTTTCCATCGCCCGACCGGCAGCGGCTGGCAGGAGATGGGCAATGCCCTCGGTTGAGGCATGAGCCCGGTGAGCGGTTGAAAAAGCATCATCAACATAGACCTCACCGAGGTCTTGCAGTTGTTTGATAAAGGCTGGATCATTGCTTTCTTCACCGGCAGAAAACCGGGTGTTTTCCAGCACCAAAACGTCACCCGGCTGCATCTGTTGAGCCGCCCTGGTTGCATTGCTGTCGCACCAGTCGGTTTTAATGAACTTCACCGGTCTGCCAATTTTTTCCGCTAAAACGGCTACCACAGGCAGAAGCGACATTTCCGGCACAACGGCACCTTTAGGGCGGCCCATGTGCGAGAGCACGATGATGGCGGCGTTTTTGTCGAGCAATTCCTTTATTGTCGGCAAGACGCGGTCAATACGCGTGGCATCGCGCACTTTGTCGCCATCAAGAGGCACGTTTAAATCAACGCGCAGTAAAACACGTTTGGCATTGACGTCGAGGTCATCCAGTGTTTTCAGTTTGCTCATCTATAGCAGTTTACCCATAAGCACGGCGACATCGCTCATACGATTTGAAAAGCCCCACTCATTGTCATACCAGGACAAAACCCGGACCAGGCCACCATCAACAATCTGGGTCTGGGTCAAATCAAAGGTAGATGACGCCGGATTGTGGGTGAAATCAATCGATACCAGCGGTTCATCATTAACAGCAAGAACACCTTTGAGAGGTCCCGCAGCAGCAGCTTTCATGGCTTCATTGATGGCTTCTACACTGGTTGTGTTCGTTGGTACAAATGCCAGATCAATCAGGGAGACGTCAGGCGTGGGCACGCGGATTGATGTGCCGTCGAGTTTGCCCTGAAGTTCAGGCATCACCAGACCAAGCGCTTTGGCGGCACCGGTGGAGGTGGGGATCATTGACATGGCGGCTGCGCGCGCGCGCCTGAGGTCGGAATGATCTGTATCAACAACAGGCTGGTCGCCGGTGTAGGCATGAATGGTGGTCATAAACCCGCGTTCAATACCGCACAATTCGTGCAGAACCTTGGCAACCGGTGCCAGGCAGTTTGTCGTGCACGATGCACACGAGACAACGTTGTGGGATTTGTCCAGCTCCATGTGATTGACACCGTAAACAATGGTGGCATCAACGCCGCCGGCGGGAGCTGAAATCAACACTTTTTTAGCACCGGCAGTTAAATGAGCCGAGGCTTTTTCCTTGCTGGCAAAAACACCGGTACATTCGAGTGCGACATCAATGTTGAGGCGACCCCAGGGCAGGTCTGCCGGGTTGCGCTCGGAAAAACACTCGATCAGGCCGTTGCCCAGATCAATACCGTTATCGAGAACTTTTACATCGCCTGAAAAGCGGCCGTGGACTGAATCATATTTGAACAGATGCGCTGTGGTCTTTATGGAACCCAGATCATTCAGGGCAACCACTTCGATATCGGTGCGGCCCGATTCCGCGATTGCCCGCAATATATGACGACCAATACGGCCAAACCCGTTGATAGCTACTCGAATTGCCATTGCTTTTTTCTCCTCAAGCGACGCTGCATTTGCGTGTGTGTAAAATATTCTGGTTTATTTTTCCAGTTGACTAATCGCCGCATCCACTACCGCCTCGGCAGTGATGCCGAAATGCTGGTATAATTCCTTGTAAGGTGCACTGGCACCAAAGGTGCTCATGCCAATGAATATGGCGTCTGATCCGATGATTTGATCCCAGCCCATGCGAATGGCGGCTTCAATACCAATGTGCACGCCAGCCGAGCCGATAATCGATTTGCGATATTCGGCTGATTGTTGAGCGAACAGCTCAAAGCAAGGTACAGAGACAACCCGGGTGGGTTTGCCCGCCTTATCCAGCATGGCCTTGGCTTCAATGGCCAGTTCAACTTCTGAACCAGAAGCAAACAGCGTCACAACAGCTTCGTCGTTGGCGCTGCGAACTTCATAAGCGCCAAGAGCGCACAGATTACTGGCGGAAAAATCCAGACGTGCCGGTTTGAGATCCTGCCGGGTAAGCGCAATTACGGAGGGTGTTTCTTTGCTCTCCAGCGCCAGTTGCCAGCATTCGGCGGTTTCGGTTGCGTCGGCTGGTCTGAAAACATTGAGGTTCGGGATTGCCCGCAAGCTTGCCAGATGTTCGACCGGCTGATGGGTAGGGCCATCTTCGCCCAGACCGATTGAATCATGGGTGAGCACGTGAATAACACGTAAGTTCATTAAAGCGGCCAGACGAATGGAGGGGCGGCAATAATCAGCGAAAATCAAAAAACCACCACTGTAAGGTATCAACCCGCCATGCAGGGCCATGCCGTTCATGGCAGCGGCCATGGCGTGTTCGCGAATGCCATAATGGATAAAGCGGCCGGAAAAATCATCCGGGGTGATCGGTAATGTATCAACGGTATTGGTATTGTTGGAGCCGGTAAGATCGGCTGACCCGGCAATGGTTTCAGGCACGACGGCGTTGATGACGGTCAAGGCTGCTTGCGAAGATTTTCGCGTCGCGATGGTTGGTGGATTGTCGGCCAGTTCCTGCTTGTAGGCTTCAATTGCGCCAGCGAAGGAAGCGGGCAGATCGCCACGGGTGCGGCGTTCGAATTCAGCGCGGGTGTCAGCATCAAGACCCTCAAGGCGCTCCTGCCAGCTGCGCGAGGCTTTGGCGCTTTTTAAACCACCAAGGCGCCAGGCATCGCGAATTCCTGATGGAATCTCAAAGGGTTCGTGATCCCAGCCCAGTTGTTTGCGCGCCGCAGCTATTTCAGTCTCACCAAGTGGGGCACCATGAACACCCGAGGTACCCTGCTTGTTGGGCGCGCCAAAACCAATAATGGTTTTGCAGGCAATGAGTGAAGGGCCGGAATTGAGTTTGGCGGCGGCAATTTCGTTGGCAATGGCTTCGGGGTCGTGGCCGTCAATGCGGCTGGCATTCCAGCCAGCGGCTTTAAAGCGGGCCAGTTGATCGCCGCTTTCGGTTAGGTCGAGCGGGCCGTCAATCGAGATATTATTATCGTCAAACAGGACAATCAGTTTTGACAACTTAAGGTGGCCGGCAAGAGAAATAGCCTCGTGTGAAATGCCTTCCATAAGATCGCCGTCACCGCATAAAACGTAAGTGTAGTGATCAACAATGTCATCGCCAAAACGCGTCGCCAGCAGACGCTCGGCAATCGCCATGCCAACCGCATTGCCGATGCCCTGGCCTAAAGGTCCGGTGGTGGTTTCAATGCCGGTTGCATGGCCATATTCAGGGTGTCCAGCGGTTTTGGCACCAAACTGGCGAAAGTTTTTCAACTCCTCAATCGTCATGTCTTCGTAGCCGAGCAGATGAAGGCAGGAATAGAGCAACATGGAACCGTGACCGGCAGACAGGATGAAGCGGTCGCGGTCGGGCCAATTGGGCTTTTTGGGATCGAGCTTGATGAAGCGGGTGAACAAAACCGTTGCAATGTCGGCGGCTCCCATGGGCAGGCCCGGGTGGCCGGATTTGGCCGCTTGAACCGCGTCCATGGACAGAGCCCGAATGGCGTTTGCCAATGAATTATGATTGGTGCAAATTGTATCGTTGCGCTCGGATGTGTCGCCGTTTTTCTGAGAATTCTGGGTATCTGTTGCCATTGTTTTCTAAACCGGTTGTAAAAAATAATCGTCTGAAATAGGCCTGCTGGTTTCCCGTCGATGACCTTGCGGATTTTATTGGGACTTCATTTCTGGAAAGGCGATGAACAAATACCAACTGGGCAAACAGAGTCAATGGTTGTGTGACAAAGATTGTAAATCTGTGGTCAAACGGCGTGTTTTTTTTAAAGTTGGGGAAAAATCGCCATACAATTTCCTCAATTGGTATGAGTGATGACTGGAGATTACTCATCATATTGATGGATTATCGTCTGGTGTTGGGGACTGCTTGCGAAAATTTGAATGCAAACACCGGTGAAATATGTTTATTTTGGGATTCGTTGTCAGTTTACTGGTTAGCGGAGTTTAA
>CAZJUF010000205.1:0-5648 GCA_964549055.1 uncultured Hyphomicrobiales bacterium
GGGTTGAGTTCAAAATTTGCTTCAAATCTTAATCACCATGGCAGTGAGATACATAAACACAATACCGAAAAACAGGCCGCCGATGGCATAACGGTCGAGGGTGATTTGACCATCTTTGTCACCGCGAAGCGCATAGGCACCCACTTCAAACAGAACCTGAAGGATGGCCCCGGTGGCAATCGCCAGTGCCAGGGCTGCCCATTGCGGCTCTAATGCGTAACTGCCGAGCCAGATACCGGGAATGGCCGGGGTGCCAGCTAACAGGGCAAGGCCGGCAAAAATCAACAGGGGTGGTTTTTTCAAAACCAAAGGTGCGGCAATGGCGATGCCTTCGGTCAGATTATGGACGGTGAAACCGATCACCAGAAAGGCACCAAGACCAGCCGAGCCTGCCGCCAGTGCCGTGCCGATGGCAAGGCCCTCGCCAAAATTGTGCAAGCCAATGCCAAGGGCTACATAAGTCGCCAGTGCGAGACCGCTGGGGGTGCCTTGTCGTCGCCCGATGGCAATCAGACCCAGACAGGTCATGGCGGCAATCAAAAGCACCAGCGCTGTTCCCTGAAAGGCAGGCGCGGCTGCACGGCCAAACTCAAGCGCTGCTTGCGTTGTATCAATCAGCAAAAACGCCAGCATACCAATGGTGAGAGCCAGAAAAAACCGCATGCCCTGGCGCTGCATTGAGCGCATGAGCGGGAAAAACATCAGACCGATGGCAACAGGTAAAATTCCAACGAAGGAGCCAACCAAAGCCTGAATGCCCAGGCTTCCGGTCTGGTTTTTGGGCGCGGCGATGGCAATTTCGATTTGGTGATCAAAGGTTGCACCGGTGTTGGTGACCAGCCGTATCATATGCGCTTCGCCCTGAACCCAGGGATAGGGGATTTTCAGCCAGGCAGAAGATACCCGCGTTAAAGGTCCAGCCGGCGTTTGCGTGAACGTCCAATAAGCACTGTCGATCTGGATCTGGGCAATGGTCATGGGTTCGTCGCCACCGGCACGGACCTTGATATTAATTCCATCATCATCGAGGAAGACGCGCTCAATGGTCAGGTTTTCAACCGGTGGTACATCGCTGTCAAACAGCGCCAGCGGATCGCTGGTAATCAACCATGCCCCGGCCATCAAAAGGAGAAGCAACGGTGTGGTTATGTAGATGATAAGCCAGCTGACGCTGCGATGGGTCTGGCTGTGTTGATCTGATGCGCTCATGTTTTATCCTCCACCACGTCGAGCAGGGACATCCAGCCCAGTTCGGCGAATTCGGCCTGATGGGCGTGGAACATGTATTTCCCGGGTTCGTGATCGGCAAATGACATTTCCAGAATACCGCGCTGGGCCTGACACTGCATGATGGTATCGACGTTGCGCAATGTGGGCGTAAGCGTGGTGCCATGGTCGTAATAATCGTAGAAATTTGCATGCAGGTGAAACGAGTTAATGGGGTCAAACTCTGTTACATTGATGAGGTAGATGCGGATGGGGCGGGATTTTTCCACGCGGATAGGATGATTGAGAAAATGATTTGCGATGGTGTTGACGGCGTAAAACTCGTTTTCACCATCGAAATTGGTGTCAAAGGCGTTCATTACCATAACCAGTTCCTGCCAGTTCTTGTTTTCTGGCGAACCCAAAAGGCGCGATCTGGCGACATCGGCAAATTCGGGGTGTTTTTCTGGATCAGGATCGACAATGAAGGCGCCGTACATGCCTTTGTGCATGTGGCGTGTCAACGGTAATGCGTGACAGTGATAGAGGTGGCAGCCGAAGGGTTTGGCATCGAATTCGTAGATAAATTCTTCGCCGGGATCAATCATGCCGGGCGTTCCGGGAATGCCATCCATGGTGGCTGAATGAATGCCGTGAAAATGCATGGAGTGGGGGTGTGAACCAAGATTGCGGAATATAATACGCAGGCGGTCGCCCTCGGTTGCGCGAATGGCGGGGCCGGGCACGCGGCCGTTGAAGGTCCAGGCCGGGAAGATGACGCCGGGGGCGATTTCGATATCCTTGTCGATGGCATCGATGGTGTAGGTTCGAACCGTGCGGCCGTCATCGTCTTGTGTGACAACGCCCGTATCCCAATCGGTGAGCATTTTTGTGGCATCAAACCCATTGATGTCGGTGCCAACGTCGCCGATGGTCCCCATTCCCATATTACCGCTCATCCGATGAGCTTTTGGGTCTGCTGCGGTTTTGCCATCATCACTGGCCGCGCTGGCCTCTGCGACACCAAGCCCGCCCAAGGCACTGCTCCCGGCCAGAACAAGGCCTCTGGATAAAAGGTTTCGCCGATCAAGAGGCGTTCCTGTCTGCTTTTTCAACGAGTGCTCCTGAGCCTTGCGGTATAAAATGTTTTTAAGAACTATTCTCATCTTTATTGCATTTAAGAATTATTTGCAACAAGGAGTTGATCAGGAACATGTAAAGCGATCACTTGCTTTCGCCGGTAAGAGGAGGTGAGGAATGAAACTCCACCGCCACTGATATTGAAGTCCAGATCATTATTGAATTCAAATCGCTATGAAATTAAAGTGTCGTCATGACCCAGGTTCATCAGTCAGCTCAATCCGGATATTCGAAAGCCAGTGAAACCTATGCCTCCGGGCGGCCGGGGTATCCGGCGATGATAGATGGTTGGCTGCAAGACACTCTTTCAGTGGGGCCGGGTAAACGCGTGGTTGATCTTGGTGCGGGAACCGGAAAATTTACAGCGCACCTGGTTCAATCTGGTGCTGATGTAACCGCCATCGAACCCGTATTGCCGATGTTAGATAAGTTGCAGAAGGCGTTTCCAGAAGTTGATGCAAGACAGGGAAATTCTACCAAAATCCCACTTGAAAACGATAGTGTTGACGCGGTGTTCTGTGCTCAGGCTTTTCATTGGTTTGCAACGGTGGAAACTCTGGAAGAAATCGCCCGTGTCCTCAAACCAAAGGGCATCCTGGCTTTGGTGTGGAATGTGCGTGATGAAACATGCGACTGGGTGGCAAGGCTTAGCCGTATTATGGCCCCTTATGAGGAAGGCACACCGAGGTTTCATCACGGACAATGGCGCTCGGTATTCCCGGACGCAAAATTTTCTCAATTGCAGGATTTGACGTTTGATCATGCACATTGTGGCGATTTTGATACGGTGGTTGTGGATCGAATTATGTCGGTTAGTTTTATCGCCGCCTTACCCCAGAAAAAACGTGATGATGTTGAGCAGAAGATACGCGAGTTGCAGAATTGCTTTCCCAGTCTGAGCGATAAGACTGGCATTTGCTTTGCCTATAAAACGTTCGTGACCTGGACTGAAAAACTGTAGTCGCCCCAGCCCCTCTATTTCACTTTACCAGCTGCGCTGATAGCCGCCAACTTGAAGGTTTTTGCGATGTTGCCGGCTATAGTTTTATCGGCCATCGCACGGATAATATTCAGCCCGCCAATGAGTGTCGACAAAAATACCCAGGCGCGCGCTTTGCGATTGGCCAACGATCCATCGTCAAGCCCGGCCGCTATCAGGCTGGTTATTTTTGTCATTTTTTCCTGGTAGATCGATTTAACATTGTTGTCGGCACGGATGACCTCCGGCGTCAGGGCAGCCATAGCGCAGCTGCAGCTAAGATCGTCACGGTGGGGCGGGTCCAGATAATAATCTGTAAACGCTTTGATCCAGTTTGCGCCATGGTCGCGCTGAAACTGTGGAATTGCATCAATAACTTCATCCAGTCCCATGATGAGGATGGCTTCAAAGGCCGCATTTTTTGAGCCCAGGTGAGCATAGAATGCACCTGAGGTAACACCTGCTGCTTTGGCAATGCCGTCAACGCCAACACCGGCAAATCCGTGGGTCTTGAAACTGCGGCTTGCCGCATCAAGCATACGGTGATGGGTTTGCTGCTTTTTTGTCAGTGTCTGGTGCATGGATACCTCCATAATATAACGATCGTTATTTTAATCTTGACAATATAGCGATCGCTATTTAACTCTATATATAACGTTCGTTATATTTGATGGCTTGCCAAACAGCAAGCATCAATTTTCCGTTTTCAAGAGGAATCCAATGAAAGAAAAAACCAACCAAAACACCAATCAGCAATTTCGATCTGTGAGCCGGCGCGATTTGCTGGCGCTCGGTGGCAAAATTACTGCCGGTGGCGTTGTGGCCACAGTTTTTCCAGCAGCGTTTGCATCTGCTCAAACATCATCCAAACAAAAAGGTAATCTCATGACAACCAAAGCTTTCGTTTATACAGAAGTACAAATTTCCGTACCGTTTGCCGATGCGCCATGGCGCGAAATTAACAAAAACATCAAGCAGCAACCGGGGTTTATCAATAAAACATGGCTCTCAGGTGTTGGTACAAATTCAATTGGCGGTATCTATGCTTTCGACAGTATTGAGAATGCGCAGAAATTTGTCACCGGATATTTTCCAACTGAAGCCGCTGGTTTCGGCGTTGCCCACAATACGCGGGTTTTCGATGCAACACTTGTGAAAGAGGCCAGTGTGGATATGGGCTCGCCGCATTTTGGCGCGGCCCCCAAACAAAAACCCGGCGCGTTTGTCTATACGGAAGTGCAGGTCAGTCTGCCGTTTGAAAATGTGCCGTGGCAGGACCGCAACCCTGTGTTGAGGGCAACGCCGGGCTTGATTGCCAAAACATGGCTCAGCGGTCTTCATACCAACACGGTCGGTGGCATTGATGCGTTTGACACCGTTGAAAACGCCAAAGCCTTCGCCATCGAAGCCTTTCCAAAAACTGCGGCCAAAATGAATGCTGCCTTTTATACCCGCGTGTTTGACGCCAGTCTTACTGAAGACGCAAGCCGCGATATGAACTCTCCGTTCTTTATCTGACGGTATCGGTAAAAATTTACCAAAAACAAATATTTTTGAGGAAAACCAACATGTTAAAGAAACTTTTTAGTGGATTGATTTTATCTGCAACTATAGCTGGAGCCGGTGCAACAACTGCCCAGGCTGCAACCGGAGAAAGCTGTATACCCATCGGCGGTGTTGCAGTGGCAAACTTCTTTTCTCAGGGCAAGGATAAACCCATTGTCATAGCCGCAACCCTGACCGGTAGTGTGAACTCTGCTGCTGGCAAGATTGTCGGTCAAAGAAAAACGGCAACGGGCCTCGAAATGGATATGGAACACTATTTTGGTAGATCAGATGGTGGTTTCATGCAGACGAAAGATCTCGGAATCCTCACTGCCGTTCCCGGAAAACCAGGCCGCTTCATGATTGAAATTACCTATGATATTCAAACCGCAGTAACGCGTGGAACACTAAATGGATATCATGGGCAGTTCAAAAGTTTTGGTCTGGTCGATTTGCGCGAACCTGATGATATGAAGGGGCTCGTGCGCTATTCTGGTGAAATCTGCAAGTAGCGCTCGTATTGAGAAAACTACTGGTCGAAGTCTGAAGCGCGTGTTCAGATTTCGGCCAGCAACCTTTGCATCACCCGGCGGAAATCGTCGTCGATGGTTTCTTCATCTCCGTGATGGCCATCGGCGATTACCTGTTGTCCGGCGACATAAACATCTCTTGGGGTGCGGTCGACAGCGCCGAACAACCAATAATCCATAAAGCGCGGGTTGGCGATACGCGGTATCCCGTCCAGTTGCGGGTCAATAACGATGAAATCAGCGCGTTT
>CAZJUF010000206.1:0-5607 GCA_964549055.1 uncultured Hyphomicrobiales bacterium
TCCAGATATTCCTCCAGATGGGCAGCCAGCCTGTCCAGTGTATTGTCGATGGATTTGCTGTAATCCGGGCTGTTTTGCAGCGATGCTCCTAAAGATTTCAGGAAACTTCGTCTGAAATTGTCCGAGGTGAACAGGCCGTGCATGTAGCAGCCTGAAATCAGGCCGCTGGCGGAGGTGGCGCCATCGGGTTTGTTATCTATGCTGAGCATCGGTGAGCTTGCGTCGGGGCCTTTTGTTTGGCCCATGTGGATTTCGTAGCCGGTGATGGAGGTGCCAAAGGCTATACTTGTTGCTGTTACATTTCGCAGGGTTTTTTGTGGGGCGAGGGTGGTTTCGATGTTGAGCAGGCCCAGTCCCTTTGCTTGCTTTTGCGCGCCTTCGATGCCTTCGGGGTCGTGCACTTTTGTTCCCAGCATCTGATAGCCGCCGCAGATGCCCAATACGTGGCCGCCGCGGCGCACATGGGCGTGGATGTCGATGTCCCAACCTTGGTTTCGTAAAAACTCCATGTCACCGATGGTTGATTTGCTGCCGGGCAGGATGATGAGATGAGCGTCTCCGGGTATGGCTGTGCCGGGTTTGACCATCACCAGGTTTACATCGGGTTCGGCCTCCAGCGCATCAAAATCATCGAAATTGGCGATGCGCGAAATGACGGGTATGGCAATCTTTATGCTGCCCGAAGTTGAAGTGCTGGACCTTTCAAGGCCAACGCTGTCTTCGGCGGGTAATGCGTGGGCGTGGTCAAACCATGGGCAGATGCCGAAAGACTTCCACCCTGTTCGATTGATGATTTCGGTCAGCCCACCGTCAAACAACGAGACATCGCCTCTGAATTTATTGATGATGAAACCGGCAATCATGTCGCGGTCTTGAGGCGAGAGAATTGAATGGGTGCCGACAAGGCTGGCGATGACACCGCCTCTGTCGACATCGCCGATCAACACAACCGGCGTGTTGGTGGCGCGGGCAAAGCCCATATTGGCGATATCACCAGGGCGCAGGTTTATTTCAGCGGGACTGCCCGCACCTTCAACCAGAACAAGATCGGCCTGGCTCCGTATAAGCTCGTAGCTTTCGAGCACGGCTTTGAGCAAGGTTGGTTTGAGCTTTTGATAATCGCGTGCTGCCGCCTGACCATAGACCTTGCCTTGTACGATAACCTGAGAGCCTTGGTCGCTTTGCGGTTTGAGTAATATGGGGTTCATGTGGATTGTCGGGTCGATGCGGGCGGCGCGCGCCTGCAACCACTGGGCGCGACCGATTTCGCCACCGTCACTTGTGACCGCTGCGTTATTGGACATGTTTTGCGGTTTGAACGGATACACTTTTATGCCGCGATTGGCAGCCAGACGGCACAAGCCCGCTACCAGCAACGATTTGCCAACGTCCGAGCCGGTTCCCTGAAACATCAGGCTTTTAGCGGCCACTTGGTTTTACCCTTCAATTTTGACGCTAAACACTGAACTGATAGGAAACGGGAATGTAGCGGTAGCTGGGGCCGTCGGATTTTTCGATGAAACCGAGTGCCGGGAACGGCATGTGATATCCGGCAAAGGCGATGCGGTCTTTTGCCAGCATATCAAACAAGCGTTTGCGCGTGGCACCGGCTTGAGCCTTGTCCATGTCGAAGCGCACATGCCAGTCGGGGCGTTGCAGGGAGGCGACAAAGTGGTTGACCGTGTCCGCCATCAACATCAGGCGTTTGCCCTGGCTTTCAATGTGAAAAATCGTATGGCCCGGCGTGTGGCCAAAGGCGTCAAGGGCTGTAATGCCTGAGGCAACTGACTGTTCGTTTTTGATGAAGGTGAATTTATCAACCAATGGCACCACCTTTGATTGCACCAGCTTGGCGACGCGTTCGGTCTTGCCTGTGAGCTTGTCTTTCGGCGACCAGAAATCATATTCGGCGGCACTCATGAAATATTGCGCATTGGGAAATATCGGTTTGCCACCTTCTATCAGGCCACTAATGTGGTCGGGATGGGCGTGGGTGATGACAACTTTGTCAATTTGCTCGACGGACAGACCTGCCTGCGCCAGTCCAGCGGCGAGCATACCGGTTTTGGGCCGGTTGCGATCACCGTTGCCGGTATCAAACAATATCAATTCCTTGCCGGTGTTGACGATAACAGGCGTAAAGCCGATTTCCATGCGGGTTGGCGGCAGGAAGTTTTTGACTGCCAGATCCTGAACCTCTTTGGCCTCAACGTTCTGGCCAAAAATCGGATGGGGGCCGTCCAGTTGAACCGCGCCATCATTAATGGTGGTGATTTCAAAGGCACCAAGCTTGAAGCGATGGTGCGTTGGGGCGGACGCTCCTTGTAACGGTGCTGCCGCAGTCGCTGAAGAAAATCCACCATCACTCAAAGTTGCAAGAGTGAGAGCACCGGCGGTGCCGGCAAGAAGGTTACGTCTTGAAAGGCTGTTTTCCGGCTTGGTCATGATCGTCTCCTTAAGAGCGGGGTTAGATGGCATCCTTTAAAGCTGCTTCAATGTAAAGTTCGCGTAGCTTTTTTGCCACTGGTCCGGGTTTGCCGGTGCCGATGGTCTTGCCATCGATTTCGACAATTGGTTTGACAAAACTGGAAGCGCTGGTGACGATGGCTTCATCGGCAGCGTAGGCTTCATCGGGTGTGAACATGCGCTCTTCAAGTGTAATATCGGTTTGTTGCAACAAAGCGAACACGGCCTTGCGGGTAATGCCTGCCAGAATGGCATTGCTGAGCGGCCGCGTGATCAGGACATTATCCTTGACGATGTAGGTGGAAGAAGATGCTTCTTCGGTTATGTAGCCGTCCTCGCCAACCATCCAGGCTTTGTGAACACCGGCATCTTTTGCAGCTTGTTTGGCCATCGTCTGGGGCAGCAGGGCAATGGTTTTTATGTCGCGGCGGGCCCAGCGAATGTCCGGCACTATGATGGCGCGTTCTCCTGTTTCTGCTTCCGGCGAGTTGAGAAGGTTGCCTGTCTGGGTAAAGGCGACGAGTGATGGCGTTACATTTTCAGGCCGGACAAAATCACGGTCAGCGGCCCCACGGGTGATCTGCATGTAGATACCACCCTCGTCCAGATTGTTCTTTTCAATCAGTTTCCGGTGCATGGCCAGAAGGGCGTCTTCATCCAGCGGTGATGTCATTTCCATTTCACCAAGAGATCGTTTTAGCCGTTCCATGTGCATACGATAGTCAACCAGCCTGCCGTTAATGACGGCGGTTACTTCATAGACACCATCGGCGAACAGAAAGCCGCGATCAAATATCGAGACTTTTGCCTCGTTTTCGGGCACAAATTCTCCATTGACATAGGTAATGCGTGACATCTGGTACTCCATAATTAAACCGTGAACCGGCCATTAAAAGCGTGCGGTAAATCCGGTTTTCAGGTCAACATCAAATCTTCGGGCTTGTCAAATGGTGATGCAATAATTCGAGGATCAGGCGATTAGACTCGAAACCCAATAAGTTTGCTGCTAACGTCAACTTTTCGTGATCAAGAATTCACGGATGAAATGCACGCTGTAATTATTAGGGAGAGTTGATTAAATGAAAAAAATGTTGAAAATTGGTATTGCAGGCCTGATGGCCGGAGGCCTGTTAATGGCGGCAACTGCAGCCAATGCCGGTGGTAACAATGATCGCTTTATGAAAGTGATGAAGCGCGGCACATTGGTTGTCGGTGTTAAAGCCGATTACAAGCCATGGGGATTTCGCGATTCCAGCGGTAAGCTGGTCGGTATGGAAATTGACATGGCCAATGATGTGGCCAAGGCATTGGGCGTTGAGCTTAAACTGGTTCCGGTACAATCTTCAAATCGCATGCAGTTTTTGCAACAGGGCAAGATTGATCTAATGATCGCGACCATGTCCGATAAAGCCAATCGCCGCAAAGTTGTTGGCGTTCCTGATCCAAACTACTACACATCGGGTACTAATGTTCTGGCCAAAAAAGGTGTGGTCAAAAGCTGGGCCGACCTCAAGGGCAAGCCGGTTTGTGGCAAGCAGGGCGCTTTTTACAACAAGCAGGTTTCCAAAAAATATGGCGCGAAAATCGTTGCTTTTGTTGGCAATGCCGAAGCAAAGCAGGCTTTGCGTGATGGCAAATGCGTTGCCTGGGTTTATGATGATTCGTCGATTATGGCAGACCTGGCTTCCGGTCAATACAATGACTATGAAATGCCGATGAAGACCGAAGATGATACGCCCTGGGCTCTGGCTGTTCCAAAAGAAGAGCTTGGTGGCATCTGGGGCAATTTCATGTCTGGTATGATCTACAACTGGCATCGTTCTGGCCGGTTGATTGAACTGGAGAAAAAGTGGGGCATTCAGGCCACTTCTTATCTTGTGGACATGAACAAGAAATTTGAAGCCTACACACCGAAATAGGCTTTTTGCGAATATCTGATCGGCGCGGCAATCTGGTAGCTGCCGCGCCGTTTCTTTGCTGTTGAGGGTTGCAAATCATGAGAGGGGTAGCTCGTGGAACTGTTCGCTGATTTTTTTCAGAACCTTTATGATACCACCAACTGGAACTTCGTTATCTTTTATGACAACGATGAATGGGTCCGGTTCATTGATGCCTGTTGGGTCACGATCAAGCTCATCGTCGCCTGTTTGATTTTCAGTCTTGTGGTTGGCATTATTGGTGCCTGGGCGCAGGGAGCAAAGTCAAAATTAGTGCGCTATTTGATGGCGGGCTATATTCAGTTTTTCCGTAACACTCCGCCTTTTGTGCAAATTTTGTTTTTCTATTTCGTGCTGGGAAACCTGGTGCCGAGTTATGATGCCGGGGGCTATCAGGAAAGTTATGTAAGTAATTTCGGCTGGGCGGTAATCTCGCTGGGATTTTTTGCCGGCTCGTTCAATGTGGAGATTTTTCGCTCGGGCATTGAAGCGGTGCCGACCGCAACCGTTGAAGCTGCCGAGGCTTTGGGCTACAGCCGCTTGCAGGCCTATATGTTTGTGGTGCTGCCGCTGGCCTTCAGGGTTTGCCTGCCGGCACTGAACAACAATCTGGTCAATCTGCTGAAAACCACGACGCTCGCCTATGGCATTGCGGTGCCGGAGATGATGTACACAGCCAATCAAATCTGGTCCGATAATGTCAATGTGGCGGAAATGATGATTGTTCTGTTTGTGTTTTATATTGGCCTGGTATCCATACTGGTGTGGGGCATGTCGCGTTGGGAAAACGCAATGAGAATACCGGGGTATGGCAAATGAGCGGTTTTGATACGGCTTCAAAATTCAGCAACAAGACGGATTTGCCGGTGCTGTTGCCGGTGGCTGAGCAGGTGCGCCACCGTGCCATGATTGAGCGGCACGAAGGCACCTATCGCCTTAATTTGAATTATCGCCACGGGCTTGGGCTAATCGGCATATTTTTAGTGGCCGCCGGTAGTGCGCAGGCAGCGTCAGACCCGGCTTTAATAGGGCCGTTTGAAGCCCTGTACAAGTGGATGGGCTTTATCCTGTGGGGGCAGGGATCCTTCAATGGGTTTACACTTAATCTGCTGATCAGCTTTTTCGCCATGCTTATTGGCACTTTTGCCGGGGCCGCTTTGGGTTTGATGCAGGTCTCTTTGTTGTTGCCGGTGCGCCGGGGTTC
>CAZJUF010000207.1:0-5549 GCA_964549055.1 uncultured Hyphomicrobiales bacterium
TTGTTCCTTTAAATGTACCGACTTTGGCTGAAAGGCGTGATGATATTCCTGAACTCGTCGAATATTTCATGACCAATATATCAGCCAGTACCGGCCTGCCCATGCGCGAGGTTTCCACCGAGGCGCTGGCGGCACTGCAATCGGGTAACTGGCCCGGAAATGTGCGTCAGTTGCGCAACAACATTGAGCGATTGATGATTATGGCCGGGGATGAGCCGGGCAACGCGATCACAGCTGAAATGCTGGCGACAGAAGCGGGCGGACAATCATCTTCTGCTATCAACGGGGCGGGTGGCGAGGTCTTGACGGCATTGCCACTGCGAGATGCACGCGAAGTGTTTGAGCGGGAATATCTATTGGCTCAGATTAACCGCTTTGGTGGTAATATTTCCCGGACAGCTTCTTTTATCGGTATGGAGCGCTCGGCATTGCATCGAAAACTCAAACTTCTGGGAGTGGCGTCCAAAGATCGTATTTAATCAATATGATTGATGGCAACGAGGCATATTTTTCATGAAAGTACTTATTTGTGGCGCCGGGCAGGTTGGTTTTGGTATTGCGCAACGCCTGTCAGCCGAGCAAAATGATGTAACGGTTCTGGATAATTCTTCTGAACTCATTCAAAGCATTAGTGACAGCCTTGATGTTCAGGGATTTGTTGGACATGGCGCTCACCCCGGTGATCTGCAAAGGGCGGGTGCAGAAGAAGCCGACATGATCATCGCTGTTACCTCCATTGATGAAATTAATATGGTGGCCTGTCAGGTCGCGCATTCCCTGTTTAATATCCCGACAAAAATCGCCCGGATCAGAGCCCAGAATTATCTCTCGCCGCAGTGGCAGGATCTGTTTTCGCGCGACAATATGCCTATTGATGTTATTATTTCACCTGAAATTGCTGTTGGCGAAAGTGTTCTCAGGCAACTGGCGGTTCCCGGTGCATTTGAGACCATCAGCTTTGCCGATGACCTGATTACTGTTTTAGGTGTGACGTGCGAGGAAGATTGTCCGATCATCGACACGCCGTTAAAACAGCTGACCGAACTTTTCCCGGACCTTGTGGCTGTTGTTGTCGGCATTTCGCGTGACGGCAAACTGTTTGTTCCCCATAGTGATGATGAGATGCATGCGGGCGATGATGTTTACATTATCGCTGACAGTGCGCAGATAGAACGCACTCTGGCTATTTTTGGTCATCAGGAACAACAGGCGCATCGAATTATCATCGCCGGTGGTGGTAATATTGGTAATTATGTTGCGACCAGGCTGGAACAACGCCAGTCGCGTACCAAAGTAAAAATAATCGAAAGTGACCGCAAAAGAGCCATCGATATTGCTGACCAGGTCTCCCGAACTGTGGTTTTGCACGGTGATGCGCTTGATCCCGAAATCATGCGCGAAGCAGGCATGGCGGATGCCGAAACGTTTGTTGCTCTTACCAACCAGGACCAGGTCAATATTCTGGCCTGCATCATGGCCAAGCGGATGGGCAGTGCGCGCACGTTAAGTCTGGTCAGCAATTCAGATTTTTCTTCAATGATCCGTTCCGTCGGCATTGACGGTTTTATCTCGCCGCGCGGCATCACCATTTCAAAAATTCTTCAACACGTGAGACGGGGCCGAATTCGCGCTGTTCATTCCATTCAAAACGGCCTTGCCGAGGTGCTTGAAGCCGAAGCTCTTGAAACCTCCTCCCTTATCGGAAAACCTTTGAGTGAAGCCGGATTACCCGATGGCATGCGTATTGGCGGCATTGTGCGTGATGGCAAAGTTCTTATTCCAGATGGGAAATTGCAGATCGTCAAAGGAGATCGTATTGTTATTTTCGCCCTGGCCGAGCAAGTTAAAGTAGTCGAGCAGATATTCCGCGTCAGCCTGGAATTCTTTTAAGGTGCTCGCCTCATGGCCAATTTAACAATCATTCTTCTTCTCGGTATTGTCATAGGGGTTCTGGCCGCAACCATGCTGATACCGGCGGCATACGCATTTGCCATGGGTGCGTTTGATGCCAGCCTGGGCTTTGGTGTTGCAGCCCTTATTACAGCCTTCGTCGGCGTTGCCTTGTATGTCGCCACACGAGGGCGAATGCGACCGATCAACCGTATTCAAACCGTAGCTTTTGCCCTTGTTGTGTGGACCGTATTGCCATTGTTTGCGGCCATTCCATTTGTTGCCGCACCAATGAACCTGACATTTATATCCGCTGTGTTTGAAGCAACGTCCGCCCTTACAACCACCGGTGCGACCTCTTACCCGCTTGAGCAATACACCATGCCATACATATTCTGGTTTGCGCTGCTGCAATGGATCGGCGGGTTTTTGACACTTATCACCGTTTTCACCATTGTCGCACCCTCGGGGTTATGTGGCTCTTTAACCCAGGTGGCCATTCGCGGACATGACAGTGATGATTTTGTTCAAACCCTGAAAACCACTGTTGAAGCACTTTTACCTGCCTATGGTTTGTTCACCTTCCTTTGTTTCATCATACTATGGGCAGTTGGAATTCCGTTTTTTGATGCCCTTTGCCTGGCGTTTTCAACATTGTCCACTGGTGGGTTTGTGCCTCGTGTGGAGGGCCTTTCCTATTATCAGAATTCAACTGCAGAAATAGTGTTGATGATATTTATGGTTGTCGGTGCGACCAGTGCGATAACCCATCGTAACCTGCTGGTTTCGCGACAGTTGATCGCTTTTGAAAATCGTGAATCAGGTCATGTGATCGGAGCGTGTCTGGCTGTCGGTGGCATATTGAGCCTGTGGCTGCTTTTTACCGGTAACAGCGATTTTCTGAGCATTGTCAAACAGGGGTTTTTCACCGCTGTTTCTTTAATAACCACCACCGGGTATCAGATTGCCGAACCTGGCCAGCCAATAGCTCCCTATGGATTGATAATGGCGCTGGTGTTTACCGGAGGTGCCACTTTTTCAACCGCCGGTGGTATTAAAGTTTACAGGATGGCTTTGATCACCAAACAATCCTTTCGCGAACTTACCCGTATTCTGCATCCCCATGGTATCTCGTCGATGCGCGCTGTCGGGCGCAATTACGATATCCAGACGATGAAATCAATTTGGGCGATGTTCGTGGTTTATCTTTTTCTGGTTGCGCTTATCGCCCTGACACTCGGGCTTTTGGGAGTGGATTTTGAACTCGCCTTTCTGTCTTCAGTGGCGATGTTGAGCAATGTGGGTCCGGTTGTGTCTGCGGGAACAGGAGCTGAAGGGGCCATGTTTTTTTCAACAGCCGGGAGCGCTATAAAAATTGTACTTGTATCAGCGATGATTCTCGGTAGGGTTGAAATATTGGTATTGTTGAGTCTCGGCAATCTTACATATTGGCGGTCTTAGAATATACGGTAAACAAAAAATGATTTTATAAACCCAGATAAAATGGTAACGTTACGAGTGTGGTAAAATAGTTCTTTTGATGTCATATCTTAATCTTGAGAATGACAAAATTTTATTATGTAGTTTGAATCGGAGACGATAACATTCTGTCGAACGGCCTGGAAAGTCTTATAGCTTTTTGGAAATGGCAGAGTGAATCTGTAACAAAAACAAATTGGTGACACACCATGGCTGCAGACAAATCTCAGAATTTACAGGACACTTTTCTCAACAATGTACGTAAATCAAAAGCTCCGCTCACTGTGTTTTTGATCAATGGCGTCAAGCTTCAGGGCGTTATTACCTGGTTCGATAATTTTTGCGTGCTCTTGCGCAGGGATGGCCATTCTCAACTCGTATATAAACATGCGATTTCAACTATAATGCCGTCACAACCAATCCAGTTATTTGAGGATGCAAACGACGACTGAGTATAATCATATTGGCGATTTGCACGATGGTGCCAAGAACCAATCCCCGGCAGCAGATGAAAAGAACGCAAGCGGCATCCCCAGAGCCGATGCGATGACGCGTGCGCTGGTCATTCTTCCTGATTTGCGCTCACATTCCAGACGTGGTGATACACACGAGGGTGTTGGTGGTGAAAACACTCCGTTGCGCTCTGCCGAGGTCAGGCTGGAAGAAGCCGTCGGGCTGGCTCTGGCGATTGATCTCGAGATTGCGGAAACCCTTATTGTCAGCCTCAACAAACTGCGACCGGCAACGCTGTTTGGCACCGGGAAAGTTGATGAACTTAAAGGGGTGATTGCATCTCGCGATGTTGTCCTCGTCATTATTGATCATGCTTTAAGCCCGATACAGCAAAGAAACCTGGAGCGCGCCTGGGATTGCAAGGTGCTGGACCGCACTGGTCTGATCTTGGAAATTTTCAGCCTGCGGGCGCAAACCAGGGAAGGGCGGTTGCAGGTTCAACTGGCCCATCTTGAGTATGAAAAAAGCCGGTTGGTGCGCTCGTGGACCCATCTGGAGCGCCAGCGCGGTGGTTTGGGAACAGTTGGTGGCCCGGGAGAAACCCAGATAGAATCCGATCGCCGCCAGATACAGGATAAAATTACCAAAATCAAAAAACAGCTTGAAACCGTTACCCGCACGCGCGGGCTGCACCGGCAGTCGCGCAAGAAGGTTCCATACCCGATTGTCGCTTTGGTGGGGTATACCAACGCCGGTAAATCGACGCTGTTTAACAAGCTTGCCGGGGCAAGCGTCATGGTGGCTGATATGCTGTTTGCCACTCTTGATCCAACCATGCGCGAAATCAAACTGACAAACGGCCGCCGCATCATAATGTCTGACACTGTCGGCTTCATCTCGCAACTGCCCACGCATCTGATTGCCGCTTTTCGCGCCACGCTGGAAGAAGTTTTAGATGCTGATCTGATTATCCATGTGCGCGATATTGCGGCGGAAGAAACGCTAGCCCAGGCACAAGACGTGGAACGGGTTCTGGAAACACTTGGGGTTGGTAGCGATAACAGTGACCGGCAATTGATTGAGGTGTGGAACAAGATTGACCTGGTTGGCGCGTCGGACCGCGAGGCGATTGTCGAGCAATCGATGAGAAATGAACAGACAGTTTGCGTTTCTGCGCAAACCGGTGAGGGGATGGACGCTCTCGTTGAGTTGATTGACAGCCAATTGTCCCGGCACCACTCAGAAATTGAAATTACGATTGATGTACCTGATGGCAAGACCCTGCACTGGATCCACCAAAATTGTGACGTGTTAGATCGCCATGACCGCAACGATGGTTCGGTTGAGTTGAAATTGAGGGTTGCGCCGGAAAAGCAAGCCGGGCTGGATCGGATATTGGGCCAACCACACATTAATGCAGCCGAAGGCTGATTATTCTTTCTGTTTTTCGCGTTGCCACACTTCTTCCATGTGTTGCAGAGAGGTGTTAGTCAGCTCAACGCCGGAATTAACGATGGTCTGCTCCATGTTGCCAAATCGGCTGGTGAATTTTTCATTGGTCGATCGCAGGGCAACTTCCGGGTTAATATTCAAATGGCGGGCAAGGTTGGTCACCGCAAACAGCAGGTCACCGACTTCATCCTCCAACGCTTTTGAGTGTTTTGGCGTATTCATCTCGGCCCTGACTTCCTCAAGTTCCTCCAGAACCTTGTCGAAAACCGGTGCGG
>CAZJUF010000208.1:0-3185 GCA_964549055.1 uncultured Hyphomicrobiales bacterium
TGAAAATACCACCACGGGATACCATTTTGTACCGGCACTATCATGGTGTCCGGTCCCATCAACACTTCAATGTCACGGGCAACAAGTTCCAGAAAATGGGCTTTCAGCGCCAGAACCACCAGATCCTGGGGGCCAATATTTTCTGTTGTATCTGTGGCTGTTACCTTGGCAACATGTTCGCTGCCATCTTCCCAAATCAGCTTCAGGCCGTTTTGTTGAATGGCTTCAAGATGCTTACCTTGATCGATGACGGTGACATCGTGCCCGGCCAGGGCAAATTTGGCTGCCATCAGACCGCCGATGGCTCCGGCACCTACAACGCATATTTTCATCACTGTTTCCTCGTGTTGGTTTTTTTCATGGCTATTGCACGAATGTATTGTTGAGCGTGCCAATGCCTTCAATGGTAATCGAGATGGTGTTCGATGGCTCCTTCATGGAGCCAACACCAATAGAGGTGCCACAGGCAATCACATCACCGGGATTGAGCGTCATGTCGTGGGACAGGCGCGATATCAGCTGATGGGGTGGAAAAATCATGTCATTGACAGGGTAGTTCTGCCGCTCGGCCCCGTTTAAAACGGTTTTGATGGCAAGTGTCATCGGGTCAATGTCTGTAACGATTGCCGGACCGAAAACGCCGAAAGTATCGAAACTCTTGGCCCGCGTCCACTGGGCGAATGTGGCATCTTTGGAGATGATTTCAGCCGCCGTCACATCATTGATGCAGGTGTAGCCAAAAATAAAATCGCCGGCGTCAGCTTCAGAGATTTCACTGCACTGGCGTCCAATGACAATACCAAGCTCGCCTTCATAGACCACTTTTCCGTCATAAGAAGATGGACGGCGGATGGTCTGATCTGTGGCTAAAAATGAGTTGGACGCTTTGAGGAAAAAAAGCGGGTCTTCTGGCACCGGTGAATTCATCTTTGTGGCAAGCGCGTGATAATTGTTCCACAGGCAAATCATCTTGCCAGGATCACACGGCGTCAACATTGTCACCTCATCGGCTGAAACCGTATCCCCGGTAGGTTGGGGGTGATCAAACAAATCTCCTGTGTAGATAGTGATGACACCATCTTGCGTTGTGCCGAAGTTAGTGTTGCCGTCTTTTTCAAAACGAATCCAGTGCGCCATAAATTCCCTTAATCCAATAATAAGCCATCGAGAAGTTTTTCTCTGCCTTAAGTATTGAACTTGAATTCCGGTTTTGCAATAAAAATGGAATACATTTCCGCATACTGGAAACCACCGGCAACGGTTGCCTTAAGCAGCCGTTGCCTTGTGGGTAATTCTGGCTTTGTAAAGAGTGTAAAATCCGCCAATCATGATTGCGAAACCTATAGAAGGCCTGATGAAACCGCCCATCATATAGATCGGGACAGAAACGGCAATCAGCAGGAGCGCCGGGTAATAAAGCGTCCAGATTTTCGTGCCGCGTTTATCCTGATACATCGGATACATGGCGGAGAAGACCGCAACAATCATGAAAAACAACGACCACGGCCGCGTAAAGAAGGGCGAGAGGTCGGTGGTGATGGCAAAGGCGCGCGCCAGGTTCAACTCAGCAATATTGCCCAGCACCACGCCCAGGATCATCGGGGCCAGGGGAAAGCCAAATTGCCGCATTAAAAAGCCCAGGATACCAAACCACAGGATTGTCCACAGGTCATATTCAACATTGTTCAGGGCAAAGACCCCGATGCCGCAAAAGCCTAAAATGACGGCGGCAAGCACATACATCTTCACCCGTGTCACCATAACGAAAACCCTGAGCATAAAGGATTGCAGGCCAACCATCATGAAAGTCGCGAGGAAAAAAGCAATGAATATGGAGTATGCCAGAACCGGTTCTTCAGCGATAAATGTCGGACTGGGAACCACATCGTGAATGAGCAGTGCGCCTAACATGACAGCTGTGGTGACATCGCCGGGAATACCCAGCGCCATCATGGTAATGAGCGCACCGCCTTCAACCGCATTGTTGGAGCTTTCCGGCGCGATGATACCATCGGGAATGCCGGTGCCGAATTTCTCCGGGTGTTTTGAGGTCTTTTTGGCCTGATCATAGGCCAAAATATTGGCAATGGAGCCACCGGCACCAGGTAAAATCCCGGTAAACACACCAATGATTGACGAGCGCAAAACAATGGTCCAGCGGGATAAAACCTCGCGAAGGGCGCGCCGGTGTTCAATGCGGATATGCACAGAGCCTTTGTCCATCAAAGCTTTTTTCGCCTGAGCGGGATCGCGAACATCGCTTAACAACTGAGAAAAGGCAAACAGGCCGATGAGCACGGCAATAAAATTAAAGCCCTGAAGCATGGCATCGTTGCCGAAATTGAAGCGTGCAATACCGGCAGCTTCATCTTCACCGATTGTTCTGACCAAAAGCCCGACGAGGCCGGCGATTAGCCCCTTCACCATATTCTTGCCTGCCAGAGAGGCCGTTATGGTAAGGGCGAAAATCACCAGCATAAAGTAATCCCAGGGATTAAACTCGAGCCCGATGCGGGCAAGCTGGGGGGCAAGCGTTACCAGCAGAACAGCGCTGATGATACCGCCGCAAAAAGACGACCACACGCCAATTCCCAAAGCCAATCCAGGCTCACCTCGTCGCGCCATGGGAAAGCCGTCAAAGGTGGTGGCGACAGAAGAAGGGGTTCCGGGAATGCCGGTTAAAATGCCCGCCATCAATCCGCCGGATAGCCCGCCGACCAGCACACTGACCATGGTCGCCAGGCCTTGCGTTGCGGGCATGCCAAAGGTAAACGGCAAAGTTAAAACCACGGCCATGGCGATGGTAAAGCCGGGAATGGCGCCAGCCACAAGTCCGCCGGCGACGCCCACAAGCATTAAAATAATTGTTTTGATATTTGCCAGTTCGCCGAAGGCTAACCCGATGTTTTCCAAAATCACGACGACACCCCCAGCAATGTCAGCAGATAGGGGAAATCAGACGGTGGCAAAAGTACTCCCAGGCCATAGGTGAACAACGACCACATGGCTCCGATACAGCCGATTGCGACAATGGCGTGAAAAACAAGGTTCCTGGCTGACCATCCCCCCAGTACATTCAACAGTAAAAACACAAACCCGATGCCGCTGATCAACATGCCAAACACCGGCAAAGTAAACAGATAAGCGAAAAACAGAACAAAGCACCAGATGGGGTTTTTCCAATA
>CAZJUF010000208.1:3285-5505 GCA_964549055.1 uncultured Hyphomicrobiales bacterium
AAGATATCCGGGCTGTTGGTAAATCCGTTAAGGATTATTTTTTGTACATGCCAATTTTGATGGCAACTTTTTCATGCGAGGCATAGGTTTCTTCTGCCCATGTGCGGAAACCGGCAGGGCCAACCCATTCAATGTCGGTGCCTTTGGCAGCCATCTGCTTGAGCAGATCGGGGTTTTCAGCAGCCTTTTTGAACACCTGCGACCACATGTCGATGATTTCTTTTGGCGTGCCTTTGGGGGCAACAATACCGCGTTTGAGCGCGTAGACCAAATCCACACCAAGTTCTTTCAAAGTTGGCAGATCCGGCAGGTTGGGATCACGTTTGTCAGCGGCAATGGCAAAAGCTTTGAGTTCACCACTTTCGATGTATTTTTTGCCTGAAGCAACATTGAGTGTGCCCAGTTGAATGGCATTGGACAACAACGCAGTCATGCGCTGTTTGGTGCCATCAAAAGGAACATACTTGAATTTTGCACCCGTCAGGTCTTCCATAATCAACCATGAGAACTGGCTGGTTGAACCGAAGGTGGCACCAGTGAGAATGGTTCCCGGAGCCGCTTTTGCCGCTTTGAGAAGTTCTTCCAGGCTGTTCCATTTAACATTACCTGCTGCACCCATAATATCGGGGGTAGACGTCAACAGGGCTACGGTTTCAAAAGCGGGATAGGTGAATTTAATCCGGCCATTGAGGAAACTGGTGATTGCACTTTGGTGAATGGCAAACAGCGTGCAGCCATCGGGCTTGGCTTTGGCCGCGACTTTGGCGCCTTTGTTGCCGCCCTGTCCGGGAATGGTCACAACCTTGATTTTAGGTGTGATATCCATTTCCTGTATGGTTTTTTCAAAAATTGAAAACAAAACATGAGTGCCACCACCCGCTCCCCAGGGAACAATCAGTTTTGCTGTGGTGCACGGGATGCTGACGGCTGCCTGCGCTGGTGTCGGGACCATTGCGTTGGTGGTAAAAGCCACCGCAGAAATCGCTGCGACCGCTCCCCATTTTAAAAGTTTTTTCATTAGCCAATCTCCCTGTAAGGTGTGTTTTTATGATACATTTAAGGTCGGGCAATTTGTTTTCCTCGCCCTTATGGATTTTATACTAACAAGTCTTTTGCCAAAAATACAGTAGTCGCGGGACAGATTTTTAAAGATGCCAGAATATCGCGTTGCCATAGCCGGATTAGGCACTATTGGATTGAAAGTTGCTCAGGCGATTGACAGTGGTGATTTACCCGGCCTGTCATTAACGGCGGTTTCGGCGAAAAATCATGCCAAGGCCGCTGCAAACTTAAGAGACTTCCGGACCTTGCCAGCCATAGTTTCGCTCAGTGAACTGGCAGACCTTGCCGACGTTGTGGTGGAGTGTTCTCCGGCTGCGGTTTTTGCTCAATGTGCCGATGCCGCAATTGCCCGGGGCCTGATCTTCATTACCGTTTCAGCCGGGGCCTTATTGGAGCGGGGTGATTTAATTACGCGGGCAGAAAAAACCGGTGCACAAATAATTATTCCCACCGGCGCCCTGATTGGGCTGGATGCCGTGCGGGCGGCAGCAGAAGGTCAGATTACACGTGTTACTCATCGTGTCCGCAAACCTGGAGCATCGTTAAAAGGCGCACCGTTCATTGAGCAAAACAATATCAACCTGGATAATCTTGACACCGCTTTGTGCGTTTTCAAGGGCTCTGCGCGCGACGCCGCCAAAGGATTTCCCGCCAACGTAAATGTTTCGGCAGCTCTGGGAATGGCTGGAATTGGGGCGGATGAAACAATTGTCGAAATCTGGGCAGACCCTGCCATCGACCGCAATATACATGAGGTTGTTGTCGAGGCCGACAGCGCGCATTTTTCGATGAGAATCGAGAACGTGCCGTCGAAAAATGCAGCGACCGGAAAAATCACCGCCTTAAGCGTGATAGCAGCCCTGCGCCGGTTGACAGCCCCCCTTGTGATTGGCACCTGAGACGATTACATGATTTATGATAACGTATTCATGGAATTACAAAACACCCGGAAAACTGCCCTTAATCGACATTTTTCAACGCTGTCTATAATAAGGCTATAGACCCCTGCCCTTTTTTTGTGCATGATTGCCCATTGTACAGCCTCCTATGAATTGGAGGCAGCATATATTTGATGGGAGAGATTATGCGTAGATTAAGTGTTAAAACAATTGCTGCTGTTGCTGCTTTGGCGACAGTGGGTCTGGGTTTTGCCGTTAC
>CAZJUF010000209.1:0-5486 GCA_964549055.1 uncultured Hyphomicrobiales bacterium
GCGGCCCTGAAGGGTTACGTTTTCATCTTCAAGGCTAAAACACACCAGACGTTTGGTCAGCGGTTGGCGCCGTTGTTTTTCAATGGCGTCGCGGCCAAGAAAAGCAACATTGGATTTCATTTTCACCGCCCAGCCTAACCCCGCCTGATCTGGCGTTTCATTGGGCGTTATGTCGGCCCCCCAGGCGCGATAGGCTTTTTCCATGCGCAAGGTATCAATGGCGCGATAACCTGCGGGCTTGATGCCAAAGGCTTTGCCAGCGGCCATCAGCACATCAAAAACCTCGCGGGTGGCCGCAATCGGCATATGTAATTCCCAGCCCAATTCACCCACATAGGTTATGCGCAACGCCCGCACCGTGTGGCCCGCGATGGTGAGTTCACGCACATGGCCAAATTTGAATGCATCGCTGCTCACATCATCCGTGGTGATTAACTCAAGAATATCGCGCGCCCGTGGTCCCATCAACGACAAGGTGCCAAAGTCTTCGGTCACATCGCGCATTGATACATCAAGCCCCGGTTTGATGTGATCTTTTATCCAGGCAAAATCATGGGTGCGAAAGCCGGTACCGGTGACAATGTAAAACAGATCATCGGCCAACCGCGCCACAGTGAGATCACACTCGATGCCACCGCGTGAATTGAGCATCTGGGTATAGGTCAGGCGTCCCGGCGGCTTGGCGATATTATTGGCGCAAATCCAGCTTAACGCAGCTTCGGCATCCGGTCCTGAGACTTCAAATTTGGCAAATGAGCTTTGATCAAACACAGCGGCTGCCTCACGGCAGGCTTTGTGTTCGGCTGCCACCGCGTCAAACCAGTTTTGCCGCCCGAAGGAATATTCGTCCACTGGCTCAACACCTTCAGGTGCAAACCAGTTGGGCCTTTCCCAACCCAGCTTGGAGCCAAAGCTTGCATTCAACTCAACCAGCCGGTCATAGAGCGGCGAGACAATGCGCGGTCGCCCGCTCTCATATTCCTCATGCGGCCACGCCATGGTGTAGTGTTTGCCATAGGCTTCGCTGGTGCGCGCCAACACCCAATTGTCATCATGGTGCAGGCTGGAAAAACGTCTTATGTCAACGCCCCACAAATCAAGCGGTTGTTCGCCACTCATCACCCATTCAGCTAATGTCCAGCCCGCCCCACCACCGGCGGCGATGCCATAGGCGTTAAAACCTGCACCGACAAAAAACCCGCGCACCTCAGGCGCTTCACCCATAATGTAATTGCCATCAGGCGTGAAACTCTCCGGCCCGTTGGTCATCGATTTGATGCCTGCGGTTTCTAATGCGGGCACGCGCTCAAGTGCCTGTTCCATCAATTGTTCAAAATGATCCCAGTCGTCTTCCAGCAACTGAAACTGAAACTTGTCAGGAATGCCATCAACAGCCCAGGGGATGGGGTTTGGCTCATAGCCGCCCATCACCAGACCGCCCACTTCTTCCTTGAAATAAATCAGCCGGTCAGGATCGCGCAATGTCGGCAGATCGCTGCTGACACCTTCAATCGGCTCGGTGACAAGATATTGATGTTGCATCGATTGCAATGGCACAGAGACACCGGCAAGCCTGCCAACCTCTTTGGCCCATTGTCCGGCACAATTCACCAGTTTTTCGCAAGCAATCTCGCCGCGATCAGTTTGAACAGATTTCACGGCACCATCTTGAACAGTGATGCCGGTAACTTTAACACCTTCGATAATCTTGACCCCGTGCATACGTGCACCCTTGGCCAGCGACTGGGTAATGTCAGATGGATTGGCTTGCCCGTCGGTAGGTAAAAAGGCAGCGCCCACCACATCGGATATATCCATCACCGGCCACAGGTCTTGCGCTTCTTTTGGGCTCAGCAGCGCCATTTCCATGCCAAAACTGTGCGCCGTTGTCGCCTGGCGCTTAATCTCGGTCCAGCGCTCCGGGTTACACGCCAGCCGCAAGCCGCCATTCTGCTTCCAGCCCGTGGCCAATCCGGTTTCGGCTTCAAGCGTGGTGTAGAGATCGACCGAATATTTTAAAACCTGGGTAATGCTGGCGGAGCTGCGTAACTGCCCCACCAGTCCCGCTGCATGCCAGGTTGAGCCACTGGTGATCTGGCCTTGTTCAAGCAAAACCACTTGCGCCTTGTGGTCTCGCGCCAGATGATAGGCAGTGGAACATCCGATAATGCCGCCGCCGATAACGATGATTTGTGCGTGGGTTGGAAAGTCTGTCATGAATGGCTCTCTTGCAGGTAATCGGAATAGGTGCGTTCAAAGCGCTCGAGGTTTTCTTTTGTGTAGGTGGCAAAATCGAAATCGAGATCAGAATGGATTTCAGACACCATGCTCCACATGGTTTCGCGCAACAAAGACGCGCATTTCATCGCGCCATAGCGCCGCCAGATGTCAGCACCCGGCGGGATGTCAAAATATTGTTCCAGCATCGAACTTTCCAACTCGCGGCTAAATTCGTTGTTGCTGGCCAGATTGGCCAGATCAAACAACGGACTGTTGAACCCGGCATAATCCCAGTCGATCAGCCACAGGCGGGTGCCGTCATCAATGAAGTTGGCCGCCAGCAGGTCATTATGGCCATAGACCATATCTATGGCACCGACACGGGCTTCAAGGTTGCCAGCAATGTCAGCCAGGTGCTCAAGCTTGTCCCCGTGCGAGCTGTTGCCAGCGCGTAACGTATGCGCGTAATCGCGCAACACATGAAACACCCAGAAGATCAACGCGGGCCCGGTGAGAAATTTGGGGATGGTGTGGTGGCAGGTTTTGAGCAGGGGGATAATGCGCCTCAGCATTTCAGGTTGGGCAATGTCCTCTGCCCCCAAAGTGCGCCCTTCGATAAAGCGCATCACTAAAATTCCCGGCTCCATATGGACAATTTCAGGCGACAACCCGGCCTTGTGTGCGGCCACCGAAGCTGCGCGCTCATTAAAGCGCATGACCTGATGTTGGGGAATGTCATCGCCAACGCGCACAACGAACTTGTCCACGCCGTCTTCAACCGTGAAATTCACGTTGGTGATGCCGCCATCAAGAGCAATCGGCGCAACGCGGCCATGCCAGCAAGACAGGGCGGCAACACGTGATTTTGCATCTGTCATACCAATTTCTCCCTCATGTTAACCCCAGCCGGGCTTTCGACCGTTTAACGCCTGCCGTAATCAGCCGGTCGGCGATAATTGCGATAAAGGCAACCGACAGTCCGGCGACAATGCCGCGCCCGGTATCGGCCTTGGCCAGAGCAATATAGACTTCCTGGCCGAGATCTCGGGTGCCCACCAGAGCGGTGATCACCAGCATCGACAAGGCCAGCATGATGGTCTGGTTGAGACCCAGGAAAATTTCCGGTGCCGCCAGTTTGAGTTTGATTTTGCGCAACACCTGACCCTTGGTGCAGCCCGAAACAATACCAGCCTCCACAAGGTCGGGATTAACCTGACGGATACCGTGCGCTGTATAGCGGATGGCCGGGGCGATGGCATAGGCGACAACGGCGATCATGGCGGCAAAATCACCCACCCGGAACAACATCACCACCGGCATCAGATAGACAAAGCTCGGCAGGGTTTGCAGCGTGTCGATGACAGCCTGCACAAATGGCCACAGCTTGGGTCGCTCAGCCGCCATGATGCCAATCGGCATGCCGATTAAAGACGCGATAATCACGGATATGCCACACAGGTAAACCGTGATCATGGCCTTTTCCCACAATCCGACAAGGACGATAAACCCGGAGAGAATAATACATAAAGCAGCGAGCTTTTTGCCGCCTAATGACCATCCGGCAAGACCAAGAACAGCGATCACCACCGGCCATGGCAGGCTCAAAAGTGCGCGTTTGAAGGGAATGAGAATTTGAAGCAGCAGGAAAGTTTTCACCCCTTCAAGCTGGTCATAATAATTGATGTTGATGTAAGTGACTGTTTCTTTCCAGAAGGAGCCGGTGGTCAGCGTCCAGCTTTCAGGATAGACCTGAAACGCCCCCCAGACCAGACCCAGAAGACCGGTGACGATGACAAGGGCAAGGCTGGTGATTGAATAGGGATAGCGCTTGAGCAAGCTCGATTGTCCATCTTCATGAGTGGCGGGTGATTTTTTGGCAAATGCCTGGCTCAGGCGGTCGAGCGCTATAGCCAGCACGACGATGGCAAAACCGCTTTCAATTCCGGCACCGATATCAAGACGGCGCAAGGATGAAAGCACGTCAAAACCCAGCCCGCCAGCGCCAATCATCGAAGCAATAATGACCATGTTGAGCGACAACATAATGACCTGATTAACCCCCACCATCAAAGACGGCATGGCGGAAGGAATTAATACCTTCCAGGTCATCTGGCGCCGGGTGCAGCCAATCATGTTACCAAGGTCAATTACATCGGATGGCAAGGAGCGCAGGGCCAAAATGGTGATGCGCACCATCGGCGGCATGGCATAGATGATGGTGGCAATAATCGCCGACACCGGCCCAAAGCCGAATAAAAACAATATGGGTACAAGGTAGGCGAAAATTGGCACCGATTGCATTAGGTCGAGAACCGGCGTTATCATATTTTCGAACCAGCGCCAGCGATAGCCAAACAACCCCAGCATTAACCCGCCACCGACACCAAAAGGTACGGCGATCACAATTGACGACAGGGTGACCATAGCGCTTTGCCACTGGCCAAAGACCGAAAGATAAATAAAACATGCCCCGGCAAGTGCTGCCAGTTTCCAGTCGCGCGCATAAGCTCCCAGCGCCATGACGATGGCGATGATGGCAATCCAGCTGATCGGCGGCAGCAGTTGAATGGCATCAGAGCCTTGACCCTGAAGCAGCCCGGTCGACAACAACGAGCGGGTAACCTCGTAAGGCAGGTTGACCACCCAGGCGATCCCACGGGTAAATTCGGTAAATGTGAAAACCCCGAACGATGCCTCATCCACCAGCCAGTCCATGAACCTCGAAATGTCGTCTTTAAGCAGCCACTGCCAGGCTCTGGGAAATTTGAACGCCCACGGCACATAAGGCTTGGCAAAAGCGGTGAAGATAAAACTGAACCCCAATGCCGCCACCCACACCGGCAACAGGGGAATTTTGGTTTGTTGTGCGGGGGTTCCTGACATCGTGACTAACTCTTCACCAGCACGTCAAAAACATCTTCACGGCTCAAAACGCCAATTTTCCGGTTGTTTTCATCAATCACCGCGAAGGGTTTTGCAGCGTCTTTCAAGGCTTCGGCAATATCAATTATTTTTGTTGCTGCTGGAACTTCACCGGCAAAGTCATGTTGCGATGTGTCGTCGGTCAATGGCGTCATAATAACACCCGCCGACAACACTTTGGCCCGCGATACATCGCGGGTGAATTCGGCCACATAGTCTGTGGCTGGTTGCATCACCAATTGTTCCGGCGTGCCGATCTGATCAATAATGCCGTCTTTCATAATGGCAACGCGGTCGGCCAGCCGGATGGCTTCATCAAAATCATGGGTAATAAAGACGATGGT
>CAZJUF010000210.1:0-5484 GCA_964549055.1 uncultured Hyphomicrobiales bacterium
TGAAATTTTCATCCCACTTGTAGGTCCAGAAGGCCTGCTTGATCTTGGCTGAAAGTGCGGGATCAAGATTGTAGGCAACACCATAGCCAGTGGTCGGGAAAGTCTGCGACTTGTAGATTGTGCGGATTTTTCCTGCTTCAATAATACCACCACGACGGATCATGCGTTGCAGTACCGAGTTGGCAATCGCGGCTACTTCATAGTCACCATTGTAAACACCAAGAATGGAATTATCGTGTTTGCCGGAGAATACAGGGGTGAAATCCTTTTTCGCCACCAGACCGAATTCACCTTTCAAAATCGCTGAAGGCGCTTTGAAACCGGAATTGGATGTTGGCGAGGTAAAGGCCATTGTCTTGCCTTTGATGTCGGCAGGAGACTGCATTTTGGAATCAGTGGGAACAATGATTTCCATCTCGTAGCCGAAAGATCCATCGTTCTTGGCCATCATGCCAAAAGGTACAAACCCGGCACAGCTGACGGCGATTGGATTGGAGCCGGTGTTAAATCCGGCAACATGCAAACGGCCCGAACGCATGGCTTCCAATTGTGCTGCATTTGACTGAACAGGGAAAAATACGACTTTTTTGCCAGTGACTTTAGACATGTGTTTGACAAATCCATCCCAGATGCTGGCATAAACAGCAGGATCTTCAACCGGTGTATAGGTGAAGATAATGGTATCCGGGTTGATCCAGTCTTTTGGATCAAGCGGCAAATCCGCAGTCTGATCAAAATTCCGGTCGCAATAAGCCTTGTCCAGCGTACCGCGGTTGCACTCCGCTGTCTGGGCAGACGCACCATCGATACTCAAAATCGGTGTTCCCGTCCCCAACACACTAAACGCGATGGCGGCAGCCGCACCAAGCAGCATATTTTTAAGTGACATTTTTCTCTCCCTAATAAGTTATCTATACCGACTAGCATTTATCGATGTTTATGACAATCACATTTCATCACGAGGGTGGCCGTCACAAGGTACTTCAGGGTGAATTTTGATGTGGATTAATGTTGGAAAAATGCGGTGTAAGCGGGCATTTGTCACAATTGCTACAAATCTTGTATGGGTGAAAGATTTCTTTCAAAATCGGTCATTCAATCAGTATTGCCCGGAAATCATTGACGTTGGTCAGCGTCGGCCCGGTAATGATCAAATCTTCCAAAGTCGCAAAAAAACCATAGCCATCATTGCGGCTCAAATAGGCACTGGCATCAAGTCCGGCCAGACATGCCCGCCGGTGGCTATCCGGGTTGATATAGGCACCGGCGTTATCTTCGGAGCCATCAATGCCATCGGTATCACAGGCGACAGCGTAAATACGGGGGGTATCTTTGAGTTCATTCAAAAGGGCTAGTAAAAATTCAGCGTTGCGGCCCCCGCGGCCTCCGCCTTTTACCGTGACAGTTGTTTCCCCGCCCGACAGCAGGACACACGGTGCAGGTGCAGGTTGATCAAATTTTGCCACCTGACGCGCGATACCGGCCATGACGATGGCGACTTCGCGGGCTTCGCCTTCGATACTATCGCCAAGAATTACCGGCGTTATACCTCTGGATTTTGCAAATTCCGCTGCGGCGTTGAGCGATATCTGTGGCGTGGCAATCATTTCAAACCGGTTATCACCAAACCTTGCATCATCGGGCGCCGGTGTTTTTCCCGCATCACTTTGAAGATGCACCCTCACCGGTTCAGGTACTTCGATGGCGTATTTAGCCAAAATCGCAACAGCTTCGGCAACTGTGGTTTTATCACCGAGACTGGGGCCCGAGCCGATGGTGGCGGGGTCATCTCCGGGGATGTCCGAGATTGCCAGAGTGACAACACAAGCCGGGTAAGCAGCCACCGCCAGTCGACCGCCTTTTATGGCCGAGAGGTGTTTGCGCACGCAATTCATTTCGGTGATATCGGCACCGGATTTAAGCAGCGCTTTGTTGATCGACTGTTTGTGGCTTAAATTCAGGTCCCCACCAGGAAGCGATAATAAAGAAGAGGCTCCGCCCGACATCAGGCACAAAACCAGGTCCCCCTGGCGCGCACTGCTGGCCAGTTCAAATATGCGTTTGGCAGCATCCATACCGGCAACATCAGGCACCGGATGAGCGGCCTCAACCACTTCAATGTGGTCGAGAGCAGCGCCATGATCATAGCGGGTGACGACCAGGCCCTCAACGTCGTTTCCCCAGGCATTTTCCACAGCCTTTGCCATTGAGGCCGCAGCCTTTCCCGCCCCCAGAACGATGATGCGGCCTGCGGGTTTTGGCGGCAGGAAGGGTGCAAGACAATGCAGCGGGTCAGCGGCCTGTACGCTTGCCTGAAATAAAGCTTCGAGAAATTCGCGCTGGTTTTCCGGCATTTAATTCAACGTTAAAGGGTGGTTTTTGGGAATTCGTCCGCCCATGGCCTGGGTTATCCGAACAGCTGCTTCAACCACATTAGCACCCAGTATCTGGATCCTGTCGTCTTTAAGGCGTGCGGTGGGACCGGACAGCGAAATACCCGCCAGCGGCATACCGTTTTCGTCAAAAATTACACTGGCGACACAACGCAGACCGACACCATTTTCCTCATCATCAAAGGAATATCCACGGACACGAATTTTCTCCAGATCTTCACGCAGTTTTGCCGGCGTATCAATGGTTGTGGAGGTAATGCGTTGCAGACCGCGTGCGTGTAAAATTGAATTGACCTCGCGATCGGAAATCCACGCCAGCAAGGCTTTGCCAATGCCTGAACAATGCATCGGCACGCGACCACCGGGACGCGTTATTGCCCGCATCAATTTCAAACACTCAACCTGAGCGAGATAGATAACTTCACCATGATCAAATATACCAAGATTTACCGTCTCCCCGCTGGTCTCCATCAAACGGCGCATCAAAGGCCGCGACAAGGACACCAGATCGCGGGTTTTGAGGAAGGCATTGCCGGTCTGAAACGCCTGAACGCCAACATTCCACACCCGCCGTTCGGCATCAAAGGCAACATATCTTTCGTTTTGTAGCGTGGTCAGCAATCTGTGGGTGGTGGAAGGGGCAAGACCCACCGTCAACGCCAGATCACTGAGTGAAAAGCCGCCATCAGAGTCAGCCAGGGTATTGAGAATACTGAGTGCGCGTGACAGAGATTGAACCTGACCAGTCCGGTCTTTTTTGACCGGCTTGGGCTTTGCACCGCGCAACTCGTCCTCCAGCATGATATTGTCTGGCATATGAAATTCCCTACTGTTGATTGGGCTCAATTCATCCGGTCACACGAATAGAAGGTTTTTCCTGAAATTGCAAATACCATGAAAAAAACGTCGATTATTCGATGTTTTATTGGGTTTTACCAGTTTCCATGTATTGGAAACACATCTCAAAAACATCAACAAACATCAAGTCATGACGGAAGATTTGACCAGATTGACCATGGTGGCATGGGCCGGGCCGTCACCGATATTTGTAATTCTGTGCGGAAGATCGCCACGGTAGCGCAAGGTTTCGCCCTGCTTGATGGTGTTACTGTCGCCGTCAACCCAGACTTCCAGCTCTCCTTGCAATACGGAAAGGTGTTCAACCGAGCCTTTGGGGTGGGGATCTGATTCGAGCACGCCGCCAGCTTGCGCCTTGAAATCATACCATTGCACCCAATCCACAGTTTTGAGCCAGCCGATGATTGCCATGGTGCATAATCCGTCTTCGCTGGTCAGCACCGGAATGGCGGAAACGCTGCTTTTTTCGATAATATTTGAATGTTCTTCGGAGGTTAAAACCTGATCAATCGTCGTATCAAGCGCTTTGCTCAAACGCCACACGGTGGCCAGAGTGGGGTTGGTCTCGTTGCGCTCTATTTGCGAGATAATTGACTTGGCGACACCCGATTGATCGGACAATTCTCCCAGCGACAGATTATAGGCTTTTCGCAGCCGCTGAATGGTTTTACCCAGCTCCGGTGAATAGCCGCCCTCGCCATCACTTTTCTTCGAGGAAGCATTTTTTCGCCTTGGTGGTCTTGACATTCACAGTGTCCTTTATAAAATACTAATTGTTCTTTTTGTAGTACGGTGTTAATTATCTTCTTTTATCTCCCGGTTTTAAAGGGTTATCGGATTTGATAATTAACGACCTGAGCGCCAGAAACAGCAAAGACATCCGCATTGTTCTGTAAAATGAACATTAATTCGATTAACCAGACTTTGAAAATGAGCAGTATAGCAATGAGTGGAGAGATTGTCAGCATAGAGGAATTCACATCCCGGGCAAATTGCACCCGGACATGCGATATCGCTATTATCGGAGCGGGACCGGTTGGCCTGTTTGCCGTGTTTCAGGCGGGGCTTCTGGGGCTGAAATGCATTCTTGTAGATGCGCTTGAGCGGCCCGGAGGCCAATGCAGCGAACTCTACCCGGAAAAACCCATATATGACATTCCGGCCTACCCGATCATCAGCGGTCAGGAACTCACTGACAGGTTGATGCAACAGATCAAACCGTTTGCACCTGAATTTCTGTATTCACAGCAGGTTGCCAGCCTCTCAAAGGCCGATGACGGCACCTTTGAACTGGTGACCACTCAGGGGATTTCGATTTCAGCGCCGGCCGTGTTTATCGCCGCTGGGGCCGGCAGTTTTGTGCCGCGCAAACCCAAAGTGGGAAATCTTGCAGCCTTTGAGGAAAAATCATTCTTCTATGCCGTGCGCAACCGCCACACTTTTCTCAATCGCGATGTGGTGATCTTTGGCGGTGGCGATAGTGCGCTTGACTGGACTTTAGATCTTTTACCTCAGGTGAAATCACTCACTCTTGTTCATCGCCGCGACAAGTTTCGTGCCGCCCCTGCGTCCATCCAAGCCATGCGCAAGGCAGTAGAGGACAAGCGTTTGCGTCTGGTGTTCGGCCAGCTGGAGGGGCTTGCCGGGACGGATGGCGAGCTGGAAACAATATTTGTCAAAACATCTGACGGCACAATTGAGGACTTAAAAGCCGACCGGGCGCTGGCTTTCTTTGGCCTTAATATCGAATTGGGTCCAATTGCCGAATGGGGTCTCAATCTCAACTCAAAACTGATTGAGGTTGACACCGAAAGGTTTGAGACATCGACACCGGGGATTTTCGCCATTGGCGATATCAACTGGTATCCGGGCAAGCTCAAACTCATTTTATCAGGTTTTCACGAAAGCGCTCTGGCGGCACAAGCTGCGTTTAAAATTGCGCGGCCTGATGAAAAACTGGTGTTTCGCTACACAACATCGTCCAGCGATCTGCACGAAAAACTTGGAGTGGCCTGATGGGTTATATTCACGTGACAGACAGGCAAGGCAAAACCCACGACCTTGAAGCGGTTGAAGGCTGGCGGGTGATGGAGATTATCCGCGAACACGGGTTGCCGATTGAAGCCGTATGCGGCGGTGCCTGCGAATGTGCCACCTGCCATGTTTATGTGGCACCCGAATGGCAGGAAAAGCTGTTTCCCGCCCGCGAAGACGAAGAGGACATGCTCGATGA
>CAZJUF010000211.1:0-5459 GCA_964549055.1 uncultured Hyphomicrobiales bacterium
ATACAGTTGGTGATCCCGACAGGATTCGAACCTGTGACCCCAAGATTAGGAATCTTGTGCTCTATCCTACTGAGCTACGGGACCGTGGGTGTGGTTTATCAGATGGGTACGGGTCAGGCTATCTCAAACTGGGTCGATTGTGAATTCAGTGTTTAATCGATTTTTCTGTGGTGGAACTGTTTTGTCGAATTTACGTTAGGCAGGGGAGTGTCGGGGACAGGGACATTGAGGAACTTGCACAAAGGTGCCCAGCCTTGAGTGATTTCATAGACTAACAAACGCTCAGGTGAAATAGTGTTGATGACGGCCTCATTATGGGCGCGATATGTATTGAGAGCATGATCGCGATCTCCCGCCTTTCCCGCAAAAACCTGTTCGAGGACGATTTCATGAGCCATGTCCAGACGGTCGCGGCGAATGCCCGGCTCCTGAAGATGGTGGTCGCGCATCACCGGGTATATGGTTTTGTAAAAACTGTTGAGCCAGCTCTCCTCGGGTCGGATTGTATGCAGCACTCTGGCTTGCGGGTAGTGGCTGGTTATGTCGCGCCAGAACCGCGCTGATGGCCAGTCGACGCACGAATTGTAATCAGCGAATACCTCATCCCAGTCAGGCAGGTCTCCAGTTGCCGCGGCCTGCCAGAAGGGCAACTGATCCAGATTGTCACGGATCTCAAACATGTGGTGGCAAGGGCCAAACCCGAGGTGCTCCAGTGCCAGCTTGAGGGAATTGGTCCCGGTTCTGCCAAATCCTGTACCAATAATCTTTAACGGCATGTGTGACTTTCGGTTCTGGATTTCTGCCTGCTTGTCAGCCTGATCTCAGATAAGGGAATTTGTTGTTGGAGAAATAGCGAATATCAATTGCAACACTCTTCGTTACGGTAGGATGGATCCTTCTTGCGGCGGTTGCCCAGTCCCTGAATGGCACCGAAAATTCCACCGATCACGGCAGCAGAAGTGGTGGGATTGTGCTGTTGTTCGGGTTGTGGCTGCGGCCGCGGTCGAGCCTGGGTTTGGGGAGCAATACAGCGATAGCGGCCACTTTTGTAGATTTTTACATCGACGAGCCGTCTGCCATATTGCCGGCGACATTGAGCCCAGGCCTGGCGGGAGCGTTCCTTGCGGGTATAAACGCAACTAAAAGTCCCGTTGGCTCTGATCCGGCCAGCGACAGATCCACGTCCTTTATTTGCCCGGCACCAGGCGTTGGCGCGTGATTTTGCTTCTGCCCGCTCCCTTTGCAGGCGCCGGTTGGCGCATTCTCTGGCGGCGGCATCCAAATTGGCAAGCATAGTCCGGGCGTTGCTTTGGCGCGAGGAGGCAAATTTACCACGCAAGCGATTGATCTCGTTTTCATTGCAGCTGTTGATGGCCGATTGGGCGCGGCGCTCATCATCAAGTGCCTGGCCAATGGTTTGCAATCCACCGCCGACACGTTCGAGCAGATTGCCACAGCTTTGTGGAGGCCATCTGTTTATGTCATCACGTGCTTCCAGCAGAAGTTTTTGAGATTGCGGGCTGTTGCCCTGATAATAGTGCTGCAGTGCGCGATTGATTTTGGTCTGAGCTCTAGCGCAGGCGGCAACAATGGCATTGGCCTGATCTATCAGAGCCGTGTTTGATGGCCCTGAGCCCGGCGCTGAACCCTGGTCACCTGGCGGTGGGTTTCCGCCACGATCGCCCGGTGGCGGGTTTGGGTTGCCCTGGTCTGGTGCAATACCAAGACGGGTATCACGTACAGTCAAGGTATCGAAAATCTGATCTTTGAAACGTTGCTCAGCGGCAAGTTCTTCCGGTGTCTTGTCGACGGTTCTTGGAACATCAGTTGGAGAATTCATAACCAGTTTTTGGGTCGTGCCCACCGTTGACAGATTTACTGTGCCAATGACATTTCCGGTTGATTGCTGCAGTAAGAAATACTCCCCGGTTTTGCCGTCGCGCTCCGACAGGATTGCAAATGAGGTGGTGTTGCCCACAGTTATCCAGGGCAGGGTCCCGCGAATACCGATCTGGGCAACGGGAGTGTCAATAATCATGTTCCCGGTGGGGGCAATTCTGCCAGCGAGGAATACAAATGTTCCCTGCACCAGTTTGATAGCCATGTTGTTGTTGGAACCTTGCGGGTTATACACCAGATCATTGATCACCATTTTAGCATTGGCGGCGAGGGAAAATACGGTTTGATCAAGAAAGGTAATTCCCAAAGTGGACGCCTGGCCGGTTTGAACGCTGTCACCTGAAAGTATTGGATCGCCCACGCGCAAGTTTAAATTATTACTGCCACGGATTGCTGTTGCGGTGCCGCGCAATGTTTCCACCTGACCGATGGCTTGTGCAGGGGTCTGCGCCTGGGCCACGCTGAATATTGACAACGCGATCAAAATCAACAGCGCATGGATCAGTGGCCAGACGGTGTTGTTGTAGTTGAGAGCGGCCATGGCAAGATGCTTGTTCCGCGGCAATGATCTGGGATTGTGGGCGGGTAAAAACGTATCACATTGCGCAAGATCCAGCTGCTGCGGATGACGGTATCTCATCGCGGTATATCCTTGTATTTTTTCTTTTTAACAGCGATGATGTTGTTGCCATCGAGCGCGTAATGGCAATAAAACTTACTCTTTTTAACGACGACTTTTCGCAGGTTTTTGCCGAACCGGCGGCGGCAATACCTATTGGCGATGGCGCGCGCTTGCGCTCTGGGAGGTCTTTTTTGATAATTTCCTGAACGCGGCGCTCGTTTGACAACAGGTGGCGGCCTTCTGCGTTGGGTTCTGGGGGGACGGGGTTTTGTAACAGGTCTGCGGGTTTTTCGTTGTGGCGGAACAATAATCCTTGGAGGTGGTTCCGTAATCTCTGCGCGGACGCAAAAAGAGCCGTCGCTGGAGATTTCAAATGGCGGGCGGCACAGACAAATGGAGGCGGTGCCACCAAAATCCGATGCGGCAACCCCTTGGGGTCCAAGCCTTTGTCTGCATATGTCATCGGTGACATTGGTGTCTTCGGGTTTGAAAACGGGTAATTCAACCGGTGGAGGTGGAGGTGGAGGTGCGGGGGCTGGCGCAAACGGTACTGTCTGGGACGGTTGGATGGGGTCGCCCTGGGCGGGCTCTATGGGTTGGGGTGGCGCCATCGGTTCTATTCGGGATGGATCAACGGGTTGAGATGGTTCAATCAGCTCTTGCCGGACAGGCTCGCCGGGGTCGCCCAGAACCTGATCAACCGGATTGGTTCCCGGTTTGCGGGCAATTTTTTTCAATCTGATGCGGGCCAGGGGGGCGAATTTTCCCTGCGGATAAATATCAAGGTAGGCTTGTAACTCTGAAGGGTCTGGTGAATTTTTGACGGTTTGCCAAAACTCGATTTCAGCCTGGCTGGATTGTGCGAAAACCTGATTGAGCGGCAGGAAGAATGTCAGCGCAAGGAGCATAACCAACAGGAAATAGCCTTGCAGTCTGCACGAAGACGCTCTTTGGGCGGAGGAAAAGGGTTTTGGTGAACTGTTCATATATTTTCTACCAGGAACGATGCAAGGACGCGAAAGTTTAACTGATCAGACAAGATTGTACAAATACCGATTGCATCGGGTGCGTAAATTATGCATATTTATGAAAATAAAACAGTTATTCGTATATTATGCAAGAATTCAACACATCATTTGCGATTGCAGCAGATCTCATTTTCTCGGCTAAACCGGAACTTCTTGAGATTGTGATGCTGTCATTGCGGGTAACGTTAAGTGCGGTGGCAATCGCCTGTGCCATCGGTTTCCCGCTTGGTGGTCTGCTGGCGGTCGCACGCTTTCCCGGTCGGGGCGCTTTGATATTGCTGTTTAACACTTTAATGGGATTGCCACCGGTTGTTGTCGGCCTTCTGGTCTATATGATGTTGTCGAATGCCGGTCCTTTGGGTTTTTTGCAGCTTTTATATACGCCTGCGGCGATGATTATTGCCCAGGCGGTACTGATTACGCCCCTCATTATCGCCCTGACGTGTCAGGTTATTGGCTCCCTTTTTCTCGAATATGAAGAACAGTTCAAGGCGCTGGTGGTGCCACCAAAGACCGCAGCAGCAGCTTTGTTGTGGGATGCGCGCTACGGATTGATGACAACAGCACTGGCTGGTTTTGGCCGCGCTGTTGCCGAAGTTGGTGCGGTAATCATTGTTGGTGGCAATATTGCCCATGTCACCCGGGTGATGACGACGGCAATTGCGCTTGAAACTTCAAAGGGCGAACTGGCTTTGGCTTTGGCGCTTGGCTTTGTGCTTTTGTGTCTTGCCATGGGCGTCAATGCGTGTGTTCTGGCGGTGCGGGCGATTGGTGAAAAGAGGGCTTATGTCTGAAGGCTTGTTGCCGCTGAAAACGCGAGGCTTGTGTTTTGCGGTGCGTGAAAAACAGATTATAGACCAGATTGATCTGACCATTGCCGGCAATGATATTACGGTTATTCTGGGGCCGAATGGTGCTGGCAAAAGTGTTTTGCTGCGCCTGCTTCACGGATTGCTTGAGCCCAGCGCCGGGTGGGTTAGTTGGGGTGGTCGTGATATTGATGAGGATTTGCGCAAGCGCCAGGTGCTGGTGTTTCAACGACCGGTGATGATGCGGCGCTCTGTGGCGGATAATATCCGGTTTGTATTGTCTTTGCGCAGGTTTTCAGATCGCCAGGAGCGGCTGGAAAAAGCGCTGGATCTGGCCGGGCTGAAAGCACAAGCCAATCAACCCGCACCACGACTTTCCGGCGGTGAGCAACAACGCCTCGCCATTGCCCAGGCGATGGTACTTGATCCTGAAGTTGTGATTTTGGACGAGCCCAGCTCAAATCTCGATCCCGGTGCAACCATGGCGATTGAGCGGTTGATTGAAGTTGCGCAAAACGAGGGTAAGAAAATCATTCTGGTTACGCATGATCTGGGGCAGGCAAAACGGGTTGGCAATGAGATAATATTCATGCACCGCGGCAGAATTGTCGAGCAGGGCAGCTGCGACAGTTTTTTCACCAACCCAAAAACCCCCGAAGCTGGCGCTTATCTGGATGGTGCACTGTTGGTGTGACAACTAAGAAAAGGAAACAATGATGATACGCAGAACTCTGTTAAGCCTGATTTTAATTCTGACACTATTCGCATCCACGGCTCAGGCGCAGGAGAAATTTATCATTGTACAATCAACCACCTCGACGCAGAATTCGGGGTTGTTCGATTATATCCTGCCTGAATTTACCGCCAAAACCGGGATTGAAGTGCGGGTGGTGGCGGTTGGTACCGGACAGGCAATTAAAAACGCCAAAAATGGTGACGGCGATGTATTGCTGGTCCATGCCAAACCGGCAGAAGAAAAGTTCGTGGCGGCAGGCTGGGGCGTCAAGCGCTATGATGTCATGTACAATGATTTCATTATTGTCGGTCCGCCAAATGACCCTGCCGGGATTTCAGGTTTGAAAGATGTTGTGGCCGCGTTGA
>CAZJUF010000212.1:0-5452 GCA_964549055.1 uncultured Hyphomicrobiales bacterium
GGAAAATAGCCAATGAAGCGCGCGAAATGGCCAATGCCCTGTTTGCCACGGAACGCGTTTTGGCCCGCGAACAAAAGCTGACGGCACTCGACGGGCTGGCGGCGGCCGCAGCCCACGAGCTTGGCACGCCTCTGGCCACCATCGCACTGGTGGCTAAAGAGCTACGGCATGAATTGCCCGATGGTATTGAGGCATCGGACGATCTCGAGTTGCTGATGAGCCAGACCATTCGCTGCCGTAAAATTCTCGCCGAGCTCACCAGTGGCGGCAGTGAAAGTGATGCATTTTTTGAGCGCGTGGAAATTGATGCGATGCTGGCCGAAATAATTGCCGCCTATAAAGGCCCGCTGATAATTGAGCTTGCCGCCTTGCAAAGTGAGCCGCCAGAATTGCCAATGCCAATCGTTACCCGAAACCCGGGCATTCATTTTGGCTTGGGTTCACTGATTGAGAATGCTATTGGTTTTGCCCGCAACAAGGTTGTTGTTAAAGTTGACTGGAGTGAAGAAAAAATCATCATCACTATCAATGACGATGGGCCAGGGTTTTCTTCAGCCATTATCGACAGGCTGGGAGAACCCTACGTGACCACCCGACCGGTGAACCCTGAGGGGATTAATTCACCGGAGGACGAGGGCATGGGGTTAGGATTTTTTATAGCTAAAACTCTGCTTGAACGTTCAGGTGCGGAAGTTTTTGCGGCCAATGAAAAACCACCCCAACACGGTGCTGCTGTCAAAATTGTCTGGCCCCGGCAGGCAATTGTTGTCAGATCACCAGATAGCGAAGGTGAGGATGTCAAAAATAGAAAGTGAAGATGTGAGTACTGATGAGCGCTCGCTTCTAATTGTTGAAGATGACGGGCCGTTTCGCGAACGTTTACAACGTGCCATGCAACAAAGAGGGTTTGCCGTCACTGCTGTTGCAACGGTGAAGGAGGGCGTTTTTTCCGTATTGTCAACGCCACCGGATTTTGCCGTGGTGGATATGCGCCTTGATGATGGTAATGGGCTCGATGTTATTGAAGCTTTGGCGCAGGCGCATCCTGAAGCCCGCGCCATCGTCCTCACCGGCTATGGTAATCTTGCCACCGCAGTTTCAGCCGTAAAACTTGGCGCCATTGATTATCTTGCCAAACCCGCCGATGCCGATGAGATCTATGCAGCCTTAATGGCCGATCCCCAGGCCAAGGCGCTGCCGCCGGAAAACCCCATGTCGGCGGATCGCGTGCGCTGGGAGCATATTCAGCGGGTTTTTGTTCTGTGTGACCGCAATGTTTCGGAAACTGCCCGCCGCCTCAACATGCACCGGCGCACATTGCAGCGCATCCTGGCCAAAAGAGCGCCGCGCTAGAGCGTGTCTGTTTTTAACTGAAACACCAAGGCAGCAAGCGCTGCCCGGCGCTACTGCGCCGCGCCCGTGCAGGCTCGGTGCGTAGCACCGAAATAGCCGTGAACGAAAAAATCTAGATAATTCCGGGATCGTTAATCCCCTGCAATCGTTGCGCAGCCGCACGGGCAAACCGCAACATCAGGGCTTTTCGCCGGGCCGCGGCAAGCCGGTGTTCTGGTGCTTCACGCATGATTTCAGCACCATATTTATCAGCAATAATCAGGCCGGTGTCATCGGGTAAAATCTCAACCGGCATGTCGGCGGCAACGGCGAAGAAGAAAAAATCGCAATATTCTCTATATTCCGGCCACTTCTGGTCGGTGCGGAAATCAGCAACGCTGGACTTAATCTCGGCAATCCACACCTCGCCGGAAGGTCCAATAGCAATAACATCCGCCCGGCGATTGTTTTTCAGGCCAAGTTCACATAGGCAGACAAACCCCAGGTCCTTAAGCATGCGGCTGAGCCCGCGCTGGATGGCAGCCGCGCGCTGAGACTGGCGGCCATCAAGGATGATCAGATCGTCCGGGTCTTCAGAAAAATGTTCGGGCTCTGAATTCATGGGGGACATATTGATAAAGGTTAAAGTTTAGCCGCCTTGAAAGTGTCGCAACTATTCAGCTGGCCGGATTTAAAACCGCGCTTGAACCATCCAGAGCGCTGGGCCGAGGTGCCGTGGGTAAAGGAATCCGGTGTCACACGACCACCGCTGCGCTGCTGCAATCTGTCATCGCCAATAGCAGAGGCTGCATTTAAAGCCTCATCAATGTCGCCGGCTTCAAGAATTTGCTTTGCGCGCTCGGTATTATTGGCCCAGATACCGGCCATACAATCGGCCTGAAGTTCCATGCGCACCTGAATGGCATTGGCCTGAACCCGGCTTGCGTTGCTTTTTGCCCGCCTGACCTGATTGGAAATTCCCAATAAAGTCTGAACGTGGTGGCCAACCTCATGGGCGACCACATAGGCTTGCGCAAAATCTCCCGGAGCACCAAGCTTTGATTTCATTTCCTGAAAAAAGCTTAAATCAATATAGATTTTTTGATCACCGGGACAGTAAAACGGACCGGTTGCTGATTGCGCCGTACCGCAGGCCGATCGTACCACGTTTGAAAACAAAACCAGTTTCGGTTCTTTGTAGGTTTTGCTCAACTGCTTGAATTGCAGACGCCAGGCATCTTCCGTGTCCGCCAGCACAACGGCAACGAATTTACCCGGATCGTCCCCCAGTTTTGCCGGTTGCCGGTTAGTTTGCGGTGAGGTGAATTGACCACCGCCATTGCCGGTCAGGCTTTGTAATATAACTGCGGGATCAACGCCCAAAAACCACATTATGACCACAACGGCAATAAGGCCAACCCCGCCCAGACCGCCGCGCTTGCCGCCAACGCGCAAGCCACGACCGCGTGGAAATCGAAATCCACCGCCCCGGCGCGGAAAGGAAAACCCGCCGCGCGAAGAAGAGCCGCGCTGATCTTCAATGTTCTTACTTTGCCTGCGTCCTCGCCAGCGCATATTGCTCGCAACCTTTGTTAAAATCAGTTTTGGGCCAGACTTATCGCCAAAGCACATTTTGATCATATTCTGAAAAACTATTTTTTAACACCTAAGAATTAAAATCAGATCGCTCAAATAATTTAGGCAAGCGCGGTAAAATGGCGCTGATCGGGTCTTTCCATTTCCCTGGAGGAAATGTTTCATGCAAACGGCGTCCAGTATTATCAAATATATTCGGTGGAGCTACTTTGTCAGCCTGGTGTTGATGTTGTCGATTTCTCTTGTCTATTTCAGTCTGGCAAGACAGATGAATGTTGAAATTCAACAGTTTAGTCAATTGGCATTTCAATTTTCCAAACTAGACCAATCGATGCAAAAACTGGCAAAAAAGGCAAAACGAATTGCCGAAATTGACGATAAGGCGACCTTGTCTTCACTGAAAACCTCACTGAGGTATTATGCGTCAAACGTTGCAGAACAGTTTGAAAAAGCCAGTACAACCTGGGACCAGACCAATCCGGACGTAAAAAATTCGATTATAAATTCGTCACGTCAAATGCGTGGAGAAGACCCCTTTCAGCACCACAGGCGCATGTTCGACATCAGTGGTCTCGAGAAGATTGACAATCTGGAAGATATGCGGTGGATGGGCAAAAAGATCAGCGGTATTTTCAACAGTTTCGTTCTTCCTTCAAACCTGCTCATAGAGGGTAAGGTGTATGAGGTTCTTGATAAAAAAGCGGAAGAATTCTCAGACCTGATCACCTGGTTCATCATTACCGGAATTGGCAGCCTGATTGCCATTGGGGTGATTATTTTCTTCCCGCTGGAGCGATCAATCGCCAACATAATTACCGACCTCAACCGCCTGCGGCTACGCGCCGAAAATGCTGACCGGGCCAAGAGTGAATTTCTGGCCAATATGAGCCATGAAATCAGAACTCCCATGAACGGTGTGATGGGGATGGCTGAGTTGCTCGGCAACACCGGACTGGACAATAAGCAGAAGATGTTTGTTGATGTTATTATCAAATCCGGTGGATCTCTGGTGACAATTATCAATGATATCCTTGATTTTACCAAAATAGATGCGGGCCAGCTGAAACTTGATCCCAAACCCTTCGTACTGGCTGAAACCGTTGACGAAGTGGCGGCCCTGATTGCTCCGGGGGTAGACAATGAAAAAGTCGAGCTGATCGTCAGAATGCAGCCAGATTTACCCGAAATGTTCATTGGTGATTCCGGGCGAATTCGCCAGGCGATTACCAACATTGTCGGCAATGCTGTCAAATTCACCCACAGTGGCCATGTTCTTGTAGATGTCTCAGGTGATCTCGAACCCGAACAAGACGGTGAAATCATTGCCAATATTTTAATCAGCGTCACCGACACCGGCATCGGCATACCGGAAGAAAAACTGGATTCCATATTCGATAAATTCTCTCAGGTTGACGGTTCCGCCACCCGCAAGCACGAAGGAACCGGTCTGGGCCTCTCAATCACCAAAATGCTGGTAGAGATGATGGGCGGCGAAATCACGATTGAAAGCCAGGTCAACACAGGATCGACATTCCGAATTTCATTGCCGCTGGCAGTTGATGGCGAAATCGGACAATCCAGCACAATACCCAAGGATGTCACCGGCTCGCGTATTCTTATTGTCGATGACAATGAAGTTAACCGCAGGATTTTAATGGAGCAAATGGCTTCATGGCAGCTTGATGCAACCCAAACCTCCTCCGGTCTCGAAGCATTAACCGCCCTGCACCGGGGCCAGAGCCTGGGCCAGCCCTATGACCTGATGATTGTCGATTACCAGATGCCAGGCATGGATGGTGTTGAAGTTGTCAATCAGGCCCGTCATCAGCCCGGCATCCAGAATACGCCCATAGTTATGTTAACCTCGGTTGATAACGCTGGCGAAGACGCAATACGGAACCTTGATATCCAGGGCCATCTGGTCAAACCCGCCCGCGCCTCGCACCTGCTTGAGGTTGTTCTGAAGGTTTTAAGCAAACCGGCAAAGGATGTCGACATGCCAGAAAACAACATCACGCCACCAGTTTCTCATGAAAATATAATGAATACCGAGCGCAAAGGAACAGGCACATGATCCTCGTTGCCGAAGACAATGAAGTTAATCAAATGGTTATTGAGTATACCTTGCGTGATGCCGGGTATGAATTTGCCATGGTGGAAAACGGGAAACTTGCTGTGCAACAGTATCAGTCGATCCGGCCAGATCTGATTTTGATGGATGTTTCCATGCCGGAGATGAATGGTATGGAAGCGTCGACAGCGATACGGGAACTTGAATGCGAAACCGGTGCCCATGTAATAATTATCGCGATTACCGCCCATGCCCTGCATGGCGATCGGGAAAAATTTCTCGAAGCCGGCATGGATGACTATATGCCCAAACCGATCAGCCCCCGGGTTCTTACCGAAAGGTTGGCCGAATGGCTTAGCCCGCAGTGGCGCCAGGAAAATCTGTCAGTCTGACAAGTCTTAATCTGGAGGTCCTGAAGCCAGCCCTCCCCCGTCCCAACCACCCCTTGGGTAT
>CAZJUF010000213.1:0-5448 GCA_964549055.1 uncultured Hyphomicrobiales bacterium
GAAAACCGGCAAACGTGCAAGCGTTTCGTGGGTTCGAATCCCACCCCATCCGCCACTTTTTGTGTATCCGCCCCGGAAGCATAATCAGCCAATCGCCGCCAATGCAGATTTTACGACAAGACGTTTGACTCTTTAAGTGATTGGGTTAAAGCTCGGGTTTCTCGTAAATTTGAGCGATTAAACATGGATCTTGAACCTGAGCCCCAAAAACATGATTGGTCCAGCGACGTATACCAGGCCTTAAAAGATCACAATGTGCAATTGATTTGCACGGTGCCTGATGCAGGCCTCACGCAAATTTTGGAAAAGTGTCACGCTGATAGCGATATGAGTGTTTTGACTTTAACAACTGAAGAAGAAGGCATTGGCATTATTACCGGTGCCTGGCTCGGCGGCGTGCGCGGCGTATTGATGATGCAGAGCAGTGGTGCAGGTAATTGCATTAATGCCCTCTCGCTGCCGCAAAATTGTCATACTCCTTGCGCGATGATCGTGACGATGCGCGGACAATGGAATGAGTTCAATCCATGGCAGGTTCCTATGGGGAGCAATGTAGAGCCGGTTTTCCACCAAATGGGGGTGCAATGTTTCCGGGCAGACACTGCCGCAAAAACAGGTGAGTTGTGTTCGGGTGCGCTTGGCCTGGCGTTTAATTCTACCACCAGCACGGCTGTCCTCATTGACCAGCAAGTTATTGGTATTAAAGATTTTGCCAAATGACCTCACAAACCAACATTGCAAAACTCAACCGCCGGCAATTGGTCCGGGATATTCTGGCTGATCGCAAGGATGCCCTGATTATCACCGGTCTGGGTAACCCGACCTACGATGTGGCGGCCATTGAGGATCATATTGAAAACTTCTACCTCTGGGGAGCCATGGGACTGGCGGTAAGTGTTGGGCTGGGTGTTGCCATCAGCCAGCCACAGCGCCGCGTTGTGGTTATAACCGGCGATGGTGAGGCTATGATGGGCGTGGGCAGTTTTGCAACAGTTGCAGCCGCCGCTTGCCAAAACCTGTCCATACTGGTGCTGGACAATGAAATGTTTGCTGAAACCGGAAACCAGCAAGGCCTCACTCAAGGGGGCACTGACATAGAAAAAATGGCGCAAGGCGCTGGCATAATCCCGACCCTCACGGCAACATCATCGCAACACCTGGCGCAGGCACGCGAGCTGCTTTTCACCACCAATGGTCCCTGTCTGGTAGTGGCAAAAATCAGCAAACGTGAGGAAAAGAAAGTTTTACCGCCACGAAACGGTGCCTATATGGCGGAGAGATTTCGTCGCGGATTGGGAATTGATGCATAGGTTGCGTTAAATTGGGGTTTTTAAAAGATGAATGATGTTGCAGACGAACCACGCGGAGAGTTGACCACCCGCACACTTGCCATGCCCGGCGATGCCAATCCCAGCGGAGATATATTTGGCGGCTGGGTATTATCCCAGATGGATATCGCCGGGGGCATTGCCGCAGGAACACGCGCTCAAGGCCGTGTCGCCACAGTTGCCATTGATGCCATGGCCTTTATCCGTCCTGTCAATGTCGGTGACGTCTTGTGTGTTTATTCCCATATCGACAAGACCGGACGCACATCTATGTCAATTCACATAGAGGCCTGGGTACTGCGCGGACGCATGGGGGTGCGTGTTAAAGTGACAGAGGGCACGTTTACATTTGTCTCCATCGATAAAAACGGCAATCCTCAGGCGTTGCCATAAGACAGGAAAATGTTGGCGTTTCTCCCGGTAGGAAACTTCGGGTTTTTTACGTTTCCTAAATTATTATCGGGCAGTGTAACAGGTGGAGGGGCACAAGACTAAATTGGCAGCTCATCGGCTGGTTCTATCACCCTTTCGGTTCACTATAATAAGTGTTCCCGTTTGGATGCTTCAGAAACAGTGGTTCATGCATAATGAAAATTCGGAACCTGGCTCCTCTCTTATCTACCCTTATTCTTATCTGTACTTTTGCTTTGGTGGTGACATGGTATGCATCACGCCAGTTCAAAGAGAGTTTGCTCGAGCGAGAAGCAATAAGCGATGCTGTTCGCTGGGCAGAATTTGTCGCTTCACAAAGCCCGAATGTCAACGAGGAACTTAGCCGGGGACATATCTCCAGACAGACTCGTGACGCACTCAAGCTGGCGATGCGCGCAGGCGATATTTTCCGATACAAATTGTTCAGTCCCGATGGGGTCATTGTCCACGCCTCACGCATGGAAGACGTCGGTGAAACCAATACAAAACTTTATTTTGAGAAAATTGTCAGGAAAGGCCAAACCTTCGCCAAGATTGCGAATGACGAGAAATTCGGCCTCGACAAGGCGATTGTCGGTGAAGCCTATGTGCCCCTCATGGAGGGCAATCAATTCCAGGGAGCGATTGAGGTCTATGTCGATGCGACCGACACAGCAGCAAGGTTTGATCAGGTCGCAAGATACGCCTTTTGGGGCGTAAGCGTTTTGATGATAGGTGTTGCATCGTGTTGGACATTCTTCGTTTGGCGAGACCTTCAAAACCGTACCCGTCTCGAGGCGGAAATAACTGAAAACCGAAACCATCTGCAAGAGTTGGTGGATACAGCGACCCAAGAGCTTAAAACCAACGCTGAAGACCTGAAACAGGCTCTTGCCAAGGAGCAGGAACTCAACAAACTGCAACGAGAGTTCGTTTCCATGGCGAGCCACGAGTTTCGAACGCCTTTGGCCATTATTGATGGGACTGCGCAACGGATGAAGAGCCGGATCAACAAGGACCGGCTGACACCTGAAGAGGCTATTCGCAGGATCGATAAAATCAGAGGCGCGGTTAACCGCATGGCGAAGTTGATGCGGAGTACGCTTGATGTCACACGCATGGAAGAGGGAAAGATTACAGTTGAGATTGGACCTTGCGATATCGGCAAGGTTGTACGCGAAGTTTGTGCACACCAGCAGGGGATATCTCAAACTCACGCCATTTCGTGCGATCTGGGCGATCTTCCTGCAACCATACAAGCCGATTCCAGCTCCCTGGAACAAATACTCACCAATCTACTCTCCAACGCGGTGAAATATGCGCCAGATGCTTCTGATATCGAAGTCAGGGGACGTACCGAAGGTGAGCAAGTGATGATCTCGGTGCGTGATCATGGCATCGGCATTGATCAGGAGGATTTACCAAGGATCGGTGAGCTGTACTTCCGGGCCAAAACATCAACCGGCATAGTCGGCACAGGCATCGGCCTTAATCTAGCCAAGGCGCTGGTGGAGATGCATGACGGGTCGGTCACAGTTGAAAGCCAGATCGGTGAAGGCTGCACCTTCACCCTCTCCCTGCCTATTTCCGGGCCAGAACAGTCAGAACAGACTGTATCAAGACAAGATTCGCGTGTTCGGAGCTTTGGGTAGTATCATAAGGGTCATCTCCTGTCGAAAACACGCGTGGCCGGGGGTGCTTCTGAATTCATACCATCGGCAGGCTCACTTCCATCCGCAAGCCGCCTTCATCGCGGTTGCTCAGTTTTATGTCGCCGCCGTGGGCGCGGATGGTTGAGCGGGCGACAGTCATGCCAAGGCCTGTACCGCCGGTTTCGCGGCTGCGGGAAGTTTCCAGGCGGTAAAATGGTTTGAAGACATCTTCGTGGCGGTCTTGCGGAATGCCTGGTCCATCATCGTCAATGGTTACCACGATACCGTCGTCCTGTTTTGTCACCGCAACCCTTGCCTCCCCACCATATCTGGCGGCGTTTTCAACAAGGTTGTTTAAGGCGCGGCGCATGGCTACCGGCCGGCAGTTGCAGGCCATTGTTTCTTGTTTAATTGACAGGGATACCTGAAATCCGGCATCGCTGATATCATCGCAAACACGGTGCAACATGGTCCTGAAATCAACCTTTGCCATGGGTTCGCGCGCTGTATCGTCGCGGGCAAATGAGAGTGCGGAAAAAACCATTTTTTCCATGTGTTCCAGATCGGCCAGCATTTTTTGTTGCTGTTCAGCATCATCGACAAATTCGGCGCGCAAACGCATACGGGCTATCGGTGTGCCCAGATCGTGCGATATGGCGGCAATCATTTGCGTTCTGTCTTCAACGAAGCGGCGAATGCGTCTTTGCATCTGGTTAAAGGCCTGGGTGGCCAGGCGTATTTCCAGCGGTCCCTTTTCCGGTAGCGGTGGTGCAGCAACATCCACTCCCAATTGTTGCGAGGCACGGGCAAACTGTTTCAGAGGCTGCGTCAATTGACGCACAAAAATAGCCGAAAAGAAAGCTACAGCACTCAGCATCACCAACATGGAGAGCGAATAACGGAAAGACCAGAACGGATTTGGCGGTTGCAGTGTTACCGCGAAATTGAGCCAGTCCTGCGGTTGTTGTGATATGGAAAGCATAAGGGTTTTGACTTCTTGCTTGTCAACATTGCCCAATTGTTCCGAATTAATATTCATATAGCGCAAGCGAATTTCGCGACCGGGATCATTATCAAGGTGAGATGCCAGGGAGCTTTGCAGTTTTGACGTTCGATCTGACGTTTGAGGTTGTGCATCAATGGCGCTGGCAGATGACAGGGTCACTTTGAAATTGGCGTCACTGGCAAGGTTTATCAGGCGCTGGCGCTCAGATGGCGTTGAATTCCGGGTCAGGCGGTCGATCGTTGCGATGCGCTCGCCAATGTGTCTGCCATCAATCGAAATCAGGGTGTCGGTGCGGTCTGTGGCATAAAGTGCCAGCGAAATTGCGTGCGATATGGCCAGCCCGAGGATCAACACCACAAGCGTTCTGGCGGCAAGACTGTCAGGTATCAGGTGTTTCATTTCTGCTTACCACTGCTGTTAACATATAACCCCCGCCGCGCACCGTCTTGATCAAATCGTTTGCACCCTCCCCCAGTTCCATCTTGCGGCGCAGGCGACTTATTTGCATATCAATGCTGCGATCAAACGGCGCCTCGATGCGACCGTGGGTTAAATCGAGAAGCTGATCGCGGGTTAATACCTGTTGGGGGTGTTCGGCCAGCGCCACCAGAAGATCAAATTCGCCTGCGCTCAGATCAATCAGCAAACCGCTGGAAGATTCCAGCTGGCGGCGACCGATTTCGAGCTTCCAGCCGTCAAAATAAAGCGTTTTCGGGCTGGCTGTTGTGCCCGCATCAGGCAGGTTTTTGGTCCGCCGCAATACGGCTTTCATGCGTGCCAGCAATTCGCGCGGATTAAAGGGTTTGGGCAGATAATCATCAGCGCCCATTTCCAGACCGATAATTCGATCGGTTTCTTCGTTCATCATGGTCAGCATGATGATCGGAATGGCTGATTTTGCCCGTAAGTTGCGGCACAAAGACAGACCATCTTCTCCCGGCAACATCAGATCAAGCACGACGAGGTCAATAGACCAGTCAGCGATGGCCCGGCGCATTTCCTTGCCGTCAATCGCGGTGGTTACGCGAAACCCGTGCTTTTTTAAAAACCT
>CAZJUF010000214.1:0-5437 GCA_964549055.1 uncultured Hyphomicrobiales bacterium
AACCAGCGAGATTTCACCGTTTTTGCCGATGTCATCAATGGCGCGACGCGCCTGACGGATGGCTGCCATGCCCGGCACACCGGTTTCTTCGGTTGCCAGATGCGGGCCTGCCCCGGTGGAACCTTCCATACCGTCAATGTAAATTGAATCAGGATCGCATTTGGCCGCCATACGCACATCATCATAGACGCGCGCGGCTCCGAGTTTCAACTGAATGGGAATTTGCCAGTCAGTAGCCTCGCGAATTTCCTGAATTTTCAAGGCCAGATCGTCAGGCCCGAGCCAGTCAGGGTGACGCGCTGGTGAGCGCTGATCAATGCCTGCGGGCAATGAGCGCATTTCAGCCACCTGGTCGGTGACCTTCTGGCCCATCAAATGACCGCCAAGGCCGACTTTACAACCCTGTCCGATGAAGAATTCACAGCCATCAGCCAGTTGCAGATGATGTGGATTAAAGCCGTAGCGTGACTGAATGCACTGGTAAAACCATTTCGATGAAAACCGGCGTTCATCAGGGATCATACCACCCTCGCCCGAACACGTGGCGGTTCCCGCCATGGTCGCACCGCGCGCCAGCGCCACCTTGGCTTCAAACGATAAAGCACCAAAGCTCATGCCGGTAATATAGATTGGAATATCAAGTTCCAGCGGCCGTTTTGCCCGTGGTCCAATCACCGTTTTGGTCAGGCATTTTTCGCGATAGCCTTCGATCACAAACCGGGTCAGTGTTCCAGGTAAAAACGTCAGTTCATCCCAATGGGGGATTTTCTTGAACAGCGAGAACCCGCGCATACGATAGCGCCCGAGTTCGGACTTGATATGGATGTCATCCATGACCGCTTGAGAAAAAATCCAGCTTCTGCCCAGTTTGGTTTTATCTCTTGGTCTTTTTGTTGAGCCGTCTTCAGACATTTAACAGCACTCCCAGGGTAATTTTTAAAGAATGATCTTTTTCTCATGCGGTTCAAGATTGTCGTAGTTCCACAATTGCTTGCCCGCGACAATCTTGGTGAAATGATCTACGCCCTTGTCCGGCAGCATTTCGTATAAGGAAAGTTTGCGCGTCAGCCACGCTCTATCCATATCGTTGAGGTCTTCCGGCACCGCATCAACACCAAGATCCTTGATCTCGCCGCCGACATAAATCGTGCCGTCATACATGCTGTCGCCAAGGTTCTTGCCAGCATTGCCGCAAATCACCATGCGCCCGCGCTGCATCATAAAACCAGTGAATGCTCCGGTATCACCGCCCACTAAAATGCTGCCGCCTTTTTGATCAATGCCGGTGCGTGAACCGACCGAACCGCGGCAGACAAGATCACCACCGCGAATGGCAGCGCCAAAGGTTGAGCCTGCATTCTTCTCGACGATAACCACACCGGCCATCATGTTTTCAGCAAACGACCAGCCAACGCGGCCGGAAATTCGCACGTTTGGCCCGTCATTGAGACCGCAACCGAAATAGCCCAGCGAGCCTTCGATAATCAGGTTCAAGCGATTGAGAATACCCACACATAAGGAATGTTTGGCACCGGGGTTTTTAAGAACGATGGTGCCATACCCTTCCTTCATTAACGCGCGGATCTGGCTGTTGACTTCGGTTGCCTCGATCTCGGCCACGTCAATTTCAGTGCGCTTGTTGAAATCCACATCTTGCGCATAAGGATAGGCATAAGTCCCCTCCTCGCTCAGCGAAAACATGGTCTTGATGTCGCGGCCTTTCAGGGTTTGCGTGTGCATTCCCATCTCGTGCGATGTTGTTTCCTGGTTCATACCTGCCATACCCGAACCTCCTCGTCATAAGGGTCATACGTATCAATTTCATGGGGAATAAGTGCGCGGATGGACACTTCTTCTGAAGCCAGCGCCACCACGTCATCGCTCTCATACAAAACCATCGGCTTGGCTGCCATCGTATCCTTGGCCATGCCAAGCTGGTCTTTGGTGGTGACCAGATAGGTGAACACCCCGTCGATTTCGTCGATCGATTTGGTCAGGCTTTCTTCAAGAGAAATGCCCTTTTCCAGATTGGTTGCGGTGTAAACCGCCAGCAATTCAGAATCACAATCAGAGACAAATCTCTGGCCTTCGCGCTCAAGCTTGCGGCGCATCAGCCAGTAATTGGTAATCTGGCCATTGTGAACCACGGCAATATCATTAAACGGGTAAGCCCAGTAGGGATGAGCCGAGCGAATATCGACATCCGATTCTGTTGCCATACGCGTATGGCCAATACCGTGTGTACCGGTAAAATTTCCCAGACCATATTGCCCTGATACCACACCGGCATCGCCGAGATCCTTGATCAGCTCCAGCGCGTTACCAATCGACAGGATTTCCGCGCCTTCAATATTTTCCAGCCGGTCGGCAAATTTCTTGAGGTCACCGTCATAACGGATCTGATAGCGATAGGCATATTCGGTTGCCTCGTCCAACTCCGTAACCTCAACCCCCATCTCAGCCATCAGCGCATCAACCTGCGCCCGGCGTTCTGCAATGACGGCATGGAAATGGTGGCCCTGGGCCAGTTCTTCCTGTTCCGCCACCTTGAAGCGCAGAATATATTCTCCCGCTTCGGGCTCACCATAGATGGCAAAACCGGTCGAATCCGGTCCCCTGTGTTTAAGGGCCTGCAACATATTGGTCATTTCAAGACCAATGTTGCTTGTACCATTACGGTGTATTATCCCTGCAATTCCACACATAATTCATCTGTCTCCTGTCGTAAAAGAAGTAGTCGAAATCAAAAACGCCGAGGCTCTATGCCGCTTACGGCAGGTAATCCATATATGTTTCCTGATCCCAATCGGTCACAGTCGCCATAAAGCGTTCCCATTCGTCCCACTTGTACTCATGGTAGAGGCGATACATCTCACCGGGCAGCCCACGTTGCACGACTTCATCATCAGCCAGCGCTTCAAGTGCTGCCCCCAATGACATCGGCAGTTTTTTAACCTGCTTGCCCGCTTTGATAGCTTCGTAAATATTGCGTTCTTCAGGCGGTCCGGGATCAAGCTTATTGACGATACCATCATCAGCTGCCGCCAGAATTGTCGAGCCCATGAGGTACGGATTGACCATGGAATCAACCGAGCGATATTCAAATCTTCCCGGTGCCGAAACCCGCAAACCGGTTGTGCGGTTCTGAAAACCCCAATCAGCAAACACCGGTGCCCAAAAGCCCGTATCCCACAAGCGCCGGTAAGAATTGACCGTTGGCGCACCAATGGCTGTCAGTGCCTGCAAATGATGCACAATACCACCAATTGCCACCAGACCGGCTTTACCCGGCATTTGCGGGTCATCATCATCAGGCATGAAGGTGTTTTCACCGCCCTGGATATACATGTAGTTTTCTTTCATGCCGGGCAGGTTGTCCGGATCATTGCCGGTGCGGACAAACTTGTCTTCGCCGCCATGCCACAATGACATATTGTGATGACAGCCTGAAGCTGAAACTCCCATGAACGGCTTGGTCATGAAACACGCAATCAAATTAAACTCGCGCGCCACCTGCGCACAAATCTGCCGGTAGGTTGTCAGGCGATCAGCATTGCGCAAGACATCATCATACATCCAGTTCAATTCAAGCTGGCCCGGCGCATCTTCATGGTCACCCTGGATCATGTCGAGGCCCATTTTGCGCGAATATTCCAGCACCTTCATGTATACCGGGCGCAGGCTCTCAAACTGGTCAATATGATAACAATAGGGCTCGGAAAAGCCACCATTAGGCTTGCCGTTTTCATCCTTTTTGAGCCACATCATCTCCGGCTCGGTGCCAACGCGCAAGGCAAGACCATTGTGTTTTTTCTGAAAATCATCATGCAGCCGCTTGAGGTTTCCGCGACTGTCCGAGGTCAAAAACCCGCCCGGATTTTCCTTTTCCTCGCGGTTGCGAAACAAGGTGCAGTAAAAGCGCGCCACACGACCGTCCCACGGCAGCTGCATCATGGTTTCGGGCTCAGGTATCCCCACCAGTTCGGCCGCTTCGGGTCCATAGCCGATATATTCGCCATGGCGGTTGGTAAACAGATTTACCGTCGCACCATAAACCAGCTGAAATCCCTTGGCCGCCACGGTTTCCCAATGATCAGACGGAATGCCCTTGCCGCAGATGCGGCCGGTGATAGAAATAAATTGCAGGTACAGATATTCGATACCCAGAGCATCGATCTTTTTACGCACCTCTTTAACCAGTTCTGCACGCCCCGGTTGCTCGACAAACCCCTGTAGATCTGTTGCCATAATATCTGTCTCCTCCCTCGCTTATTATTGGTTTAATAAACTAAGCCATTACCATACCAATTATATACCAATATTCAAGCTGATAATCAGCTCACAAGTTAACTCCACGGAAACGGACTGCTCGAAACCGGGTGTAATTTGCCTTGAGCGTAGCGCGAGAACCGGAAAGGTTCCAGCAATCTGCTTTTTTCCCCGGCTATTTCCTCCGCCACCAGCTTGCCGACACCGAGCATTTTATAGCCGTGGTTTGAATCGGCAATCATGTAGACATTTTCACGAAACACATCGAAAACCGGAAAACTGTCCGGGGTAAAACACCCCAGCCCGCCAGAGGGGTCTTTGTGCTTGTAGTATTTCATCTGGCCTTCGAAGCGTTTTTGACAGTGCGCCAGCGCCGAACACCACATATGGATAAAATTATCATCGACAATGAAGTCGGGACTTTCAGGTCCATAAGGGTCAATCGCCACAGCATCGGGATCCTGCTCAACCTCATAGGGAGCAGCACCGCCCTGAATACCACCAAAGTTGAAATCCGGCTTGTAATAAATCCCCCACATTTCATCGGTGATTAAAGAGCCGTCCTCGTCCGAATAAAGCGGTGCGTTCGAATCCACATGAATAACCGGAGGCGCCACGCCATCATTGGTTTTATGCATGTCGGGATCAACGCCAAGCGTGCCTTCTTCAAGGCACCAGAATTTCCACATCGCCACATTGTCATGCATCTCGCCGTTGGCACCTTTAATCGAAATATGTTTTGGCAATTCCAGCATATTCCAGATTGTATTGGCCCACGGGCCAGCACCAACCACCACATAATCACAAGCAATCCGGCCCTTGTCGGTCTCCAGCGCCGTTACCGCCCCACCGTTTCCACCGGTTTCAAATCCCTTGATTTCAACGCCGGTCATAATCCGCACACCTTCGGCTTCAGCCTTGGTGGCCAGACCGTACATGGCGGCTGTGTTATTGGCATACCCACCCTTTTTTTCGTGCAAAACAGACGTGATGCCCTTGGCCTGCCAGTCGCTGAACAGACCTTTCATATAGGTCATGCAGTCAGCTTCACCTTCGATGAACTCGGATGAATAACCAATAGCTTTTTGTTGTTCATAAATAGTCGCAACATCCTTGTGCATGCTCTCCGGGCTGATCTGCATATAACCGACCGCATGATAGCTGTAGG
>CAZJUF010000215.1:0-5410 GCA_964549055.1 uncultured Hyphomicrobiales bacterium
ATTCATATCACATTAACGTTTTAGTCTGCGTTTGGTTTATTTTGTGCTAACGCAAACTAAAGCATCAAAATGGTTGCAGGGATTTTCGTTTTCAGGAGAAGAATACATGTTGGATCAGGCGCGCCGGCGTACATTGGAGTTTCAATCCCGGTTGAAAAATTGCGGAATTGACACAGCGGTTATTACCGATGAAAGCTCGATTGCTTATCTGGCAGGTTTTTGGGGTTATCTATCGGTCGAATTCGGCCGGCCGACCTTTTTGATAATCCGTGCCGATGAAGCGCCAACAATAGTCACACCGCTGATGGAATCCGAGATGGTTGAGGCGATGACATGGATTGAGGATGTTGCCACCTGGGAAGATGCCGGGGCCAACAGCTGGCAAGCGGTTCTGGGCCGCGTGCTTGGGAGATCCCCCGGTTCTATCGGCGTTGAGGCCGGGATTTTACCGGCGATGGTGCGCAACTGGTTTGATGATCAGATGGCGGGAACTTTATTGAGTGACGTATCCGCTGTTTTGGGCGATATGCGGATGATTAAATCACCGGAAGAAATTACCATTATGCGCCAAGCCGGTGACATTGCCGCTGCGATGATGGCGGCAGCGGGAAACTCGCTCGCTCATGGGGTGCCGGAATATGAATCAGCTTTAGCCGTCATCAATGCCGGAACACGCAAGGCAGCTGGATTTTTAACCGCAAAGGGTCTCGACGCTTTTATCTCGCCGATGATCCATAATCTGCAGATCATGCAATCGGGCAGTGATACCTCAATGGTTCATCGTCGCGCCAATGTCAGGCAATACGAAAAGGGGGATCCGGTTTATTTCTGCTTTTGCAATATGGCGCAATTCAAACAATATAAACTGGGCTTTGATCGTATGTTCTTTGTCGATCATGCTTCCGATGAAGCGATTGCGGTTCAACAAGCAGCAATCGATGCCCAGCAAGCTGCAATTGCCGCCATTCGCCCCGGTGTCACAGCTGAATCAATTGCCGCAGCGGCGGATGAAATCTATCACAAGCGCGGATACCAGACAGGCTACCGCACCGGGCGCTCCATCGGCATGTCTTATCTCGAGGCACCGGAGTTGAAGGCCGGGGATAAAACCATTTTGCGCGCAGGCATGACGTTTGCTGTCGATGGCGGCATTTCGGTTGACGGTAAATTGGGCGGGCGTATCGGTGATTCCATCGTCGTCACCGAAACCGGGGCTGAGTATCTCACCCAGTATGACCGCACAATTCTGATTGCCGATAGCCCCGCATCATGCTGAGTGGTGTGTTGCAAAGTGACGGCAGCGGGTTGACGCCAACGATGCGACTGGAAAAGCTTGCAGCAGCACTGGCGGGCAAGGATCTTGATTTGATTGTATGTCCTGAATTGTTCCTGTCGGGATACAATGTCGGAGATGCGCTGCCGGAATTAGCACTGGCACCGGATAGCGCCCTGATTGAACAGGTTGCGAAAATTGCCCTCACCCATGAAACCGCTATTGTTTACGGCTATCCTGAACGTGATGGAAATTCGATTTATAATGTTGCCGCATGCGTCTCGGCACAGGGAGAGCTGATTGCCAGGCACCGAAAACTTATCCTGCCGCCGGGGTTTGAGACTGAGGCTTTCAACGTCGGCAGCGGTTTCACCCTGTTTGATCTGGCCGGTTTTCGGTGCGGTATTTTGATCTGCTTTGATGCCGAATTTCCCGAAGCCGTGCGCGCTCTGGCGCAATCCGGGGCTGAGTTGGTCATTGTGCCAACAGCCCTGACGAAAGAATGGGGGGTTGTGGCTGAAAAAGTTATGCCGGCACGTGCCTTTGAAAATGGTGTCTGGTTGATCTACGCCAATCATGCGGGCAGTGAAAACGGCACGCATTATCTCGGGCACAGCTGCATTGTTGCCCCCAATGGCAAAGATGCTGCGCGCGCTGGAGCAGGCGAACAGGTTATCACAGCCAAACTTGATGTTGAAAGCGTCGCCGCCGCACAAAAGCGGATACCATATCTCAAAGACGTGGTTGATCTGGAAAACCGGCTTGCCGGGTCTGAATAACCCTCAACTCTTTAACGCGTCCAGGTCTTTGAAAAGTTCCAGAGCTTCAGGATTGGCCAGAGCTTCCCGGTTTTTAACCTCGCGCCCATGAACGATATCACGCACGGCAAGTTCGGTTATCTTGCCTGATTTGGTTCGGGGGATGTCTTCCACGGCAATGATTTTTGCCGGTACATGGCGCGGTGATGCACCGGTACGTATTTGCATTTTAAGTTTTTTGGTAAGTTCTTCGTCCAGCACGACACCTTCGCGCAGCACCACAAATAAAATCACCCTTGTATCATTGTCCCAGTCCTGACCGATGGCCAGACAGTCAACAAACTCGGGCAGTTTTTCCACTTGCGCATAAATTTCAGCGGTGCCAATGCGCACGCCGCCGGGGTTCAATGTGGCATCCGAGCGGCCGTGAATGATGATACCGCCGTTTTGGGTCCATTGAGCATAATCTCCCTGCCACCAGATATTGTCGTATTTGGCAAAGTAGGAATTGTGATATTTCTTATTGCCGTCATCGCCCCAAAACCCGATGGGCATTGAGGGAAATGGTTTTGTGCACACCAGCTCGCCCTTGTCACTATCAAGCGGTTTGCCGTTATCATCCCAGATTTCAACCGCCATGCCCAAAGCTTTTGCCTGAATTTCGCCGCGATAAACCGGGGCGGTCGGATTGCCGCAGACAAAACATGCGGCGATATCGGTGCCCCCTGAAATTGACGACAGGCAGACGTCTGACTTTATGCTGGTATAGACAAATTCAAAACTTTCCGGTGCCAGTGGTGAGCCGGTCGACAGAATGGTGCGCAGTGAGGTGAGCGAATGCGAATTGCGCGGCCGCAGGCCGGATTTATTGACCGCATCAATATATTTGGCCGATGTACCAAAGATCGTCATTGCAAACCTATCGGCAAAATCAAACAGGACATTGGGACCGGGGTAAAAGGGCGAGCCGTCATAGAGCATTAATGTGGCACCGGAGGCGAGACCCGTCACCAGCCAGTTCCACATCATCCAGGTGCAGGTGGTGAAATAAAACAGGCGGTCGCCCTCGTGTACATTTACATGCAGCTGGTGTTCTTTTTTATGCTGGAGCAGCATGCCACCAGCCGAATGGATAATGCATTTGGGCACACCGGTGGTGCCGCTGGAAAACAGAATGTACAAGGGGTGATCAAAGGGCAGCTGCGCATATGTGATGGGCTGGGGTTCATGATCTTTGATCAGGTCATCAAGGCTGACGGCCTTGTCTATAGTGGCGACAGCATTTTCAAGATTGCCGCCATAAGGGATGATAATGACTTTTTCCAGCGAGGAAATCTGATCACTGACAGCTTTTAGTTTATCGGCAATATCGAAGCTTTTGCCATTATAGTAATAGCCATCGCAGGCGATCAGGATTTTTGGTGCGATCTGACCGAAGCGATCGACAATGCCCTGTTCGCCAAAATCAGGCGAGCATGATGACCACACCGCCCCTATTGAGGTTGCCGCCAGCATGGCAGCGATGGTTTCGGGCATGTTTGGCATGACGGCTGCGACCCGGTCGCCGACACCAAGGCCTAAGTCTTTGAAAGAGGATGCAAGGCGTGAAACCAGATCACGCAATTGCGTCCAGCTATAGATTTTTTCGACCTTGTCTTCGCCCCAGAAAATCAATGCCGGATCGTTACCGTCTTTCACCAGCAGGTTTTCGGCGAAATTCAATCTGGCATCGGGGAAAAACCGGGCTCCGGGCATCTTGTCGCCATCGACCAAAACGCGCGCGCCTCTGGTTTTGGCTTTTATGCCACAATACTCCCATACCTCGCCCCAAAATATTTCCGGCGCTTGCGTCGAATAGCGGTGAAGGTCGTCAAATCCGTCAAGCGAGACGCCACTGGTTTTTTCAAGTTTTTGTCTGAATGCCGTCAGGTGCGCCGCTTCAACCTGCCGGGCACTGGGCCGCCACATAATTTTCGCTGCCATATTTGTGTTCCTTTTTTGTGGCGGCCAAGATTTTGGCGCATTTGAACCTTACAGATCTGTTTTATAAGCAATAATATACGGCAATCGTTCAAACGAGCCATACAAGAATTGTTTCTGCAGGTATTTTTTCTCGTAGGATGTGTTCTTTTAGGTTACCTTGTCATTGTAAGCCAACCCCTGATTCGACATTGAAATTTATGAAACGTTTTATCCTCTTTATTTTTGTAATCCTGCTGTTAATTGGCGGGGCCATTGCGGCATTGCCCTTCATTTTGTCGGCGGACGTTATTCGCGAGCAGGTGACGGCTGCGGTCAAATCTCAAACCGGTCGCGACCTGATTATTGACGGCGATGCTTCGCTTTCCGTTTTACCCAATATTGCTCTGAAAGTCGGCAAGGCGTCCCTGTCGAACACAGCTGAAATGGGCGGCGGTATTTTCGCGCAAATGGAAGAATTCAGAGTTGGCCTGGAACTCATTCCACTGTTGAGTGGCAAAATGCGGGTTTCCGGTCTGTCTTTAACCAATCCGGTGATCCTGCTGAAACGCTCCAAATCGGGCGCTGTCAACTGGACCATGGGGGGGGCTGGCAACGAAGCTCAACCGGCGCAACAATCCGACGGCTCGGTATCCCTGCCGCTCAGGGATGTAAGTCTTGGCGAAATTTCCATCGACAATGGTACCCTCAGCTTTATTGACGAACAGGCTGGCAGTGACCTTAAGTTTGAGAAAATAAATGTTAACCTGACCCTGCCTGATCTTGAAAGCATGCTCAAAGCCAACGGTTCCGTGACGTGGAACAGTAATGTGATTGAGGGAAGTCTTTCGCTTAAATCACCAAGCACTTTTTTGGCCGGAGAATCTTCACAGTTTTCCATCGATGTTAAATCAGACCTGATGACGACGAAATTCAGTGGTCAAATGGCCGTTTTGAAAGAAGGCGTTTCGGCAGAAGGTGAATTAAACTTCAACACAGCATCTGTGCGCAAACTGGCCATCTGGACAGGCTCACCCCTGCCCAAGGGACCGGGGTTGCAGGGCTTGTCAGTCGAGGGTCGATTGCAGGCAACACCGGCGCTCATAACACTGAATGAAGCTGTTGTCGTTCTCGATAAAATGAAAAGCGAAGGCAATCTGGTGGTTAATCTTGCCGGTAAGCGCACGAGCCTTCAGGCCACGCTCGCCGTAGATGCGATCAATCTGAATGCCTATGCTGCTGCGGGCGGCGGGAAAAAGGGTTCTTCCGGCGGCAAATGGGATAGTACACCGATTGATTTTTCCGCTCTGGGTAGTTTTGATGCTGACCTCAGATTGTCGGCCGGTTCAATCCGTTACCAGAATGTCAAAATCGGTAAAAGCGCCCTTACGGTATCGATTAAAGACCGGTTGTTGACAGC
>CAZJUF010000216.1:0-5401 GCA_964549055.1 uncultured Hyphomicrobiales bacterium
CTTGGCTTTGGTTTTCAACTCCAGCAAGCTGTTGGTCAATATATTCAGTTAACCTTTGAAGCCTTTTATACATTGAATGAAGATCGACAGGATGGCTCAGGCGCTCGCGCTGAAATTCAGGTTATTTATTAGACGCGTTTCCTGATCTGGTCAAAACGGATTAGAGCAGATTTATAATAAAAAAAGGGCGGGTGTTTTTTAAACACCCGCCCTTTTTTATTTTACCTGAAGTCGTGTTTTACAAAACTCCGTAGGCCAGCATGGCGTCGGCCACTTTAACGAAGCCCGCGACATTGGCACCCTTGAGGTAATTTACATAATCGTCGCTTTCACGGCCATATTCAACACACTGATCATGGATATCCGTCATGGTTTTGCGCAGCAATCCCTGCAACTCCTCCTCGCTCCAGGAAATTCGCCCACTGTTCTGGCTCATTTCCAGACCGGACACAGCAACCCCTCCCGCGTTGGCCGCCTTGCTCGGAGCGAACAGAATTTTCGCCTCCACAAAAGCATCCACACCAGCCTGTTCGGTTGGCATGTTTGCTCCTTCAGAAACGCCAATACAACCATTGGAGATAAGCGCATGAGCTTCTTCACTATTAATCTCATTTTGCGTGGCACAGGGAAAAGCCAAATCGCAAGCAACACTCCATGGTCTTTGGCCTTGATGAAATGTCGCATTGAACTTATCTGCATATTCTGAAATGCGTCCGCGCCTGACTGTTTTGAGGTCGACGATAAACGCCAGTTTTTCAGCATCAATGCCATCGGGGTCATGAATAAAACCCGACGAATCAGACATGGTGACAACCTTGCCACCTAAATGATTAATCTTTTCAACGGCATAAGTCGCCACATTACCCGAGCCCGAGATGACGCAGGTCTTGCCTTCAATCGCATCTTTCTTCAGGGCCAGCATACTTTCCATCATATAGACAGTACCATAGCCAGTTGCTTCGGTGCGGATCAAGCTGCCACCAAATTCCAGTCCCTTGCCGGTCAAAACGCCGACAAACTGAGTGGTCAGACGCTTATACTGGCCAAAAAGAAATCCGATTTCACGCGCACCAACCCCGATATCGCCAGCTGGCACATCCATATCCGGGCCGATATGCTTATACAGCTCTGACATAAATGCCTGGCAAAACCGCATGACTTCGGCATCAGACTTGCCCTTGGGGTTGAAATCAGCCCCGCCCTTGCCACCGCCCATCGGCAACCCGGTCAGGGAATTTTTGAAAGTCTGCTCAAAAGCGAGAAACTTGAGAACGCTCAAGGTGACATTGGGGTGAAACCGCAGCCCCCCCTTATAAGGTCCGATAGCGTTATTGTTCTGCACCCGGTAGCCGCGGTTAACGCGTACATTACCGTCATCATCTTCCCACACAACGCGAAAAATAATAACCCGGTCAGGTTCGGCCATACGTTCCAGGATTTGCTTTTCATGGTAATGCGGCTTATCGGCAATATAGGGAAAGACACTCGTGGCCACTTCATAAACCGCTTGATGAAACTCCGTTTCCCCCGGATTTCGCCGTTGCAAACCTGAATAAAACCGGTCCATATATTCTTTGGATTTTGCTGATGTTACTTTTTTTGACATGCTGCCCCTCATTCAAAAATTAAATATTTTTCTTATGCAAATTTACACTACACCACATTTCCTCAATCCTACTATCTTCTAAAAATCTTTCAAATACTGCTCATACAAAAAAGAGGTGTTTTTCTGACACCCGATAATCACCGGCCCGCGGGAGGCTGTAAAAACCCGAATTTCTACCAGGATTTAAGCACCGGGGACAAAACAATGGCGATCCGGTTGCCCAAAGTTTTTGACTGAAAAATAACTGTTACGTAACCACGTTAAAATAAGGTATATTCAAAATCTGATATCGGGGGATATTTGACTTCTATGCTGCACCGGCAGTGTTCAGGCCATCGCGCAGGAGATCATTTTCCATTTTGATTTAGGATACAGGCAACAGGAATATCCATGGCAACTACCATCATCCTTGTAAGTGGCTTATTGATCATCGCTGCAACCTCGCTGCAGGCCGCTGTAGGCCTCTATTCCATAACCGCCCGCACACTTTCCGCCAATCGCTTCGACCGCGCCAGACTGGCTCTTTTCAAAGACCGGGCTTCCGTAATTCTAAAACGTGTCGAAGCCGACCGCGCCAAGTTAGAATTGACATGGAATGGCAAAAGAAAGTTTCGCGTCGCCCGCCGCGTCTATGAAGACCCCAACAAGGACATCTGTTCATTTTATTTGCACCCGCACGATAACAAGCAGGTTCCCCCCTTTTTTCCCGGTCAGTTTTTAACCTTTGAGCTGCCAATCCCGGGACAGGCGCAGCCGGTCATACGGTGTTATTCGCTCTCGGATGGCCCGGTTGAAGAAGCCCAATACCGCGTCTCGATTAAAAAACTGGGACCACCGCCAAAAGCGCCCGCCGATACGCCGCCGGGACTATCATCCAACTTTTTTCATGATAATGTGCAGGAAGGCGATATCGTCGAGGTTTTCGCCCCTGCCGGAGAATTCTATCTTGATCAGGAATCCGTTCGCCCCGTTGTTTTGATCGGTGGTGGCGTTGGCTTAACGCCGGTTGTCTCCATGTTGAACTGGCTGGCCTCTACCCACAGCAATCGCGAAATCTGGTTTTTCTACGGCACCCGAAACCGCAATGAACATGCGATGTATGAAAACATTCAGCAAATTGAACGCGAACACCCCAATATCAATACGGTAGTCGCCTACAGCCAGCCTTCTGACACTTGCAAAGAGGGTGTGGATTACGATCACAAGGGTTTCGTAGGCGTTGATCTGATGAAGGCCAAACTGCGGTCAAACAATTATGTTTTCTACATTTGCGGCCCGCCACCGATGATGGATATGGTGACGAAGGATCTGGAAGAATGGGGTGTTCCCGAAGAAGACATCAATTTCGAGGCTTTTGGTCCTGCCACTGTTAAAAAAACATCCAGCACGGATGCAGCCGAACCTGACGCTGATGCAGAAACTTTTGACGTTGAATTTTCGCGCTCAAAACTCAAGGTCAAATGGGCAGCCAACATGGGAACGTTACTTGAACTGGCCGAGGCCAATGGCGTCAAGGCGCGTTCGGGCTGTCGTGCCGGCAACTGTGGCACTTGTCTCACCGCCCTCAAACAGGGTGATGTTGACTACCTGTCAAAACCCGGAAAAAAACCCGAAGCCGGCTCATGTTTGACCTGTATCACCCGACCGAAAAGCAATCTGGTATTGGATATCTAGAGCCTGTCCGTGTTTAACAAAATTGATTTCATACAAGATCCACCAGAGCAAAATCGAACAGAGTTATAGGCCATTACCCACCACACCGTCCCGGCCTTGAGCCGGGACCTGTCAAGCGTACCAATCAAACACAGCTGGTCCCGGCTCAAGGCCGGGACAGTGTGTGGGTGGCTCTATTGCGCTTTCCTTAAAAACGGACAGGTTCTAGAACACTTCTGGCTATCAATTGTCCGGAATTCTGGTGGTCAGGATTGGTGTGATGACATTATCCATGTGGTAAACATGGCAAAGAACACAGGTTTGTCCGGCAATTTTGGGTTGATGACAGGCGCTGCACTGCTCCTGTTTAACCGGCTTGAAGTTTGACACAAACACCTTTGGATCAAGAGATTTATAGGTGTCGGTATATTTCGCGTCACTATCAACCACATGGCAGGCAAGGCATCCCTTGTTTTTGAACTGACCAAAATGTGGCTCGTGGGAGAATTTGGTAAACTTCTTTGAAGACCTCGAGACCTTGAACGGTTTCCAGTTAACACGACGACTTTCTTCACCGGCACCATCAACACTGTGGCATTTAGCGCACTGCCCCTGAGCCTGTTTGTCGCTCAACATATCAAAAACCGGAGCTGCCAACTTGGCGGTGTCTTTGCCATATTGCGCACCGCTGTAATCCAGCCACGCCTGCATAAAGTCATCGCGATGACCAACGGGTTTGTAAAGAACAGCAAAATCCTGTCTGTACCACCCCCCGGCTTCGGCCCAGGCCTCTGCGTCCAATGGTTCGGGCAATTCCGGCTTGCTTTTTGGTTCCGCAGCTTTCGCCACTTCTTTGGCACCGGTATCGCCGGAAAGAATGTCCTCTTCCTTGCTATCCGCCAGAATATCATCATTGCCGGATAAAATATCATCGCCTTTGTCTTCGGCCAGAATATCATCGCCACCCGATAAAATATCCTCACCCTTGTCTTCAGCCAGAATATCGTCGCCACCCGATAGAATATCCTCACCCTTGTCTTCGGCCAGAATATCATCACCACCCGATAGAATATCCTCACCCTTGTCTTCGGCCAGGATATCGTCGCCTCCGGATAAAATATCCTCACCCTTGTCTTTGGCTAAAATGTCGTCTCCCACCCCATCCGCTTTGGTTTGTGAGGGCGTATCAGCACCGTCAGTCTCAGCTGTTTCCGCCACGGGGACATCAGCAACCGGCTCCAGCCGTTGTCCTTGCAGACGCCTCAAAACCTCGGTCGGCAAGTTCGGCAACCAGTCGCGCTGAACACCTTGCATCACATCACGCGGCATATTGGCGGTAAGTCTGGCCAAAAGCCCGACATCAATATTTCCGCCCATCTCCGGGCTCAGCATTTTCATCGCATCGCTCGGTTTTACGGCGGTGAACTGATAGATGAGGGATTTCACTTCCCAGACAAGTTTTTCAACCGCTGCAATGTCATCATCACTCGCATCCGTCAGGTCCAGCAAATCAAGTTTTTCCACCGCATCGAGGATCTCTCTGCGCTTGTCGTCAGAGCCGATCAAAAGCTTCATCATCGGCGATATTTCAGCTTCAGCATCTTCAGGCCATTCACCAATGTCGGCATTTCTTTCGCGCAAGACAGTCAGATCAAGACCCGGCAAAGTCAATAAGGTGACCCCCTTGGGGCCGGAAGCGCGCTCCGCACCGGCAATTTGCCCCGCATGACATGTCGCACACATGGTGTCGTAGCTCTTAACAACCATCAGCCCCTTGCTGCCATCGGTTTCATGGCAATTGGCACAGGTTTCCGGGAGCTTGCCTGAGACTTTGCCATCTGTCTTGGTCTTGGGGATGTACTTGGCGAAATGGGCACCATGATCAAAGATAATACGGGTTCTGCGCTCAAAAGGAAAATTGGTGAACTCAGGGTGGCCATCCTGGAAACTGTTAAACTGCTTTACATGGCACGTCTGACACTGAGTATCGGCCATGGCCTTTAAGTCATTCTTTTTGCCCTGGTGCTCTTTATGGCAGGTGGCACAGGTAACGCCGTTCTTAATGACTTCTTCAACCGGGAACATGGCATTGCGGAAATTAGTCAATATCGGCTCAGGGCCTATCGGTGACACAGCTTGATG
>CAZJUF010000217.1:0-5389 GCA_964549055.1 uncultured Hyphomicrobiales bacterium
GAGTTTACCGCGCTGAAATGAGCAAACAGGATAAAGACATTGACGATGTGCTGGCACAGGTTTCAGCATTTGAAAAAAGCGATGGCAGGCGGCCGCGCATTCTGATTGCCAAGATGGGGCAGGATGGCCATGACCGCGGCCAGAAGGTGATTGCCTCGGCCTTTGCTGATCTCGGTTTTGATGTGGACATCGGTCCGTTATTTCAAACACCCGAAGAAGCAGCGCGCCAAGCGGTTGAAAATGACGTGCATATTATTGGTGCAAGCTCGCTTGCTGCCGGCCACCTGACGCTGGTGCCGGAACTCAAACGTGAGTTAGAGAAACTTGGCCGTGGCGATATCATGATTGTGGCAGGAGGTGTCATCCCACCGCAGGATTATGATGCACTTTATGATGCCGGGGCTGTGGCGATTTTTCCGCCGGGAACCATCATCACCGAGGCTGCCAGCGATTTGATTGCCAAACTCAATGCGAAATTGGGATACGCTCAGGATGCCGCTGAATGAGCCTTGATGCAGAATCTTTGGGCGCAGATATTAAAGACGGTAACCGAACCGCACTGGCCCAGGCCATAACTTTAATTGAATCCAAACGCAGCGATCATCAGGCGCAAGCGCAAGGTCTGCTGCAAGCTCTCCTGCCACTCACCGGCAAAGCCAAACGTATCGGTATTACCGGCGTTCCCGGTGTCGGCAAAAGCACCCTGATTGACACGCTTGGCAGCAACCTTACCAATGCCGGTCACAAGGTTGCCGTGCTTGCGGTTGATCCTTCAAGCCAGCGCACCGGCGGGTCAATTCTGGGCGATAAAACCCGCATGGAACGATTGTCCGTGGACAGATCAGCCTTCATCCGCCCCTCGCCGACATCCGGCACTTTAGGCGGCGTTACCCGCAAGACCCGCGAGACAATTCTGTTGTGTGAAGCCGCCGGGTTTGACATCATTATCGTTGAGACCGTCGGCATCGGTCAGTCTGAAACCGCCGTTGCCGAGATGGTCGATTTCTTTTTAGTGCTGATGCTCATGGGTGCGGGCGACGAATTGCAGGGCATCAAAAAAGGTGTGCTCGAAATAGCCGACATGATTGCTGTTAACAAGGCTGACGGTATCAATGAAGCCCGTGCCAGCAAAGCGGCGGCTGAATATCGCGGCGCATTAAATATCCTCACCCCCGTCTCGCCCAACTGGTCACCGCCGGTGATCACCATCAGTGGTCTGGAAAATTCCGGCCTCGATCACCTGTGGCAGGAAATAGAACGCCATCACCAGGCGATGAAAGCATCAGGAGAGTTCGATGAAAAACGCCAGAACCAGCAAGTCAGATGGATGTGGTCCCTGCTTGAAGACAGCCTGATGACAAAGCTTCGCAACCACCCGCAAGCTGAAGCAGCAATTGAAGCCGCTGAACACGATGTGCGCGCCGGTGTGGTGACTGCCGCAGGGGCTGCGAATAGATTGTTGCGGTTTTTATAAAGGACCAGATCATGGAGTCCATGGCCTATCTTGCGTTGATTTGGGTTGTCGTTTTTGTCGCCAATATCCTGGCCGACAAAACCAGACTTACGCCGGTTTTGTGGTTTTTGGCACTTGGGTCTCTATTGGTTAATCTTGGCCTGATACCGACATCCAGCAGCGAGTTCATTACCGGTTTGGCCACCCTTGGTATTATCGTCATCATGTTTGCTTTGGGGTTTGAGGAAAACACCAATAATTTTATTTCCAGCATCAAGAAAAGCTGGGGCATTGCTTTTTTTGGCGCTCTTGCCCCTTTTGCGACCGCCTATTTTATCGCAGATTACTTCTGGAACGATATCAGCATCTCGTTGATGAGTGGCCTGACCATGACGGCGACAGCTGTCTCCTTGACCATGATAACGCTGAAATCTGTCGGGCTGCAAAATTCACCGGCGGCCACGCGCATTATGACATCGGCTGTTCTTGATGATATTGCATCCCTGGTTCTGGTTGCCATCATTGTGCCTGTGGCCAGCGGAGAAGGTCCGGTGGAGACGGCCGAGCTGTTTATGATAGCCGGCAAAGCCGTGGCTTTCTTTTTGGTGATCACCGCGCTTGGCGCCTGGTTGTTCCCGACCAAACCACGCGGCTGGATGCGCCACGTTCCCCTGATACGCTCCTATGGCATGAAACACCTGCTGAGCTTTGGCAAACATTCCACGCTGACGGTTTTGCTGCTGGCTGTACTGGTGGGGCTGCTGGCCCATAAATTTGGCTTTCACCCGGCAATCGGCGCTTATATGGCCGGGCTTATTCTCAAGGAGGAATATTTTCAGCGCAAAGAACAAAAAGGATCATACGAAGATACCAAACGCATTGTCGATAACATCGCATACTCCTGGATCGGCCCGGTGTTTTTTGTTGAACTCGGCACCAAACTGGCTTTCGACGCGCAAATTTTGCTCTCGGTTATCCCTCAGGTGATTACCCTGTCAGCAGGTATTTTTTTATCCCAGGTATCCTCTGCCGCCATCGCTGCACGCTATACAGGTGGCATGGACTGGGCGGCCAGTCTGTTAATTGGTTTTGGCATGCTTGGTCGCGCTGAACTGGCCTTTGTGGTATTGGATATCGCTTACGTGCAAAACCAAATCCTCAATGCGCAAGCTTTCTACACATTGATGATCACAGCCTTCATCCTGAATATCCTGGTTCCCATCACCATCACACTGTGGAAACCCCATTACACAAAGGATGTTAAAGGTTGATTTGAATTCAGCATGTCAGCAAACTGATTTCAGTGGAGGCATCGGCAGGTAACTATGTCTAATAACTCCCATCATCGCTGAATATTTACTTCTTTTTGCTAGGCTGTTTATCGCAATGCAACAGAGGTCGATATCATGACGTTTTCCAGGCGGGGTTTTTTAACGCTAGCCGGTGCCGGTGCTTTGTCTACCGGGTTTTCGCTGGCAGCTTTGGCCAAGGTTTTACCCAGCTCTCTTAACGCGCGGAATTTCGGTGTTAAAACCGGCGGTGGTGATCAAAGCCAAGCGTTGCAGAATGCTATTGATCAGGCAGCATCAAAGCAAATGCCGCTGTTTTTGCCCGGTGGCAATTATGCGGTGAGCAATATTGTCCTGCCCTCTGGTTTGCAACTCATCGGTGTGCCGGGGCAATCCATGCTCAGCTATAATGGCGGTGGCGGGTTATTGAGTGCCAATGGTTCTGGCAATGTCTCGCTAAGCGGCCTCGTCCTTAACGGCAACACGCTTGATTTATCAGGTAGTGCCTTGTTTGTGGCTCAGGATGCAACCGGATTGTCATTGAATGATTGCCGCATTTTCGACAGTTCAGCCAATTGCATCTCGTTGCGAAGTGTTTCCGGCAGAATTGAAAATTGTGAGCTGGCCAATGCGCGCCAAGCCGCTTTGTTTTCAATTGATGCCGATGGGCTCATCATCACCGCCAATCATGTACATGATTGCGACAACAACGGCATTTTGGTGTGGCGATCACAAAAATCCGAAGACGGTACGATTGTTACTCAAAACCGCATAGAAAACATCGCGACCGTCGATGGTGGTTCGGGGCAAAACGGTAATGGTATCAATATTTTTCGCGCGCACAATGTTATTGCCAGCCAGAACCGTATTTCTGATTGCGCCTTTTCCGCCGTGCGCTCCAATGCCGGTTCGGCCTGCCAGATCATCGGCAATTCGTGTTCGCGCATCAAGGAAGTCGCTCTTTATGCCGAGTTTGGTTTTGAAGGTGCGGTGATTGCCCAGAATATTGTGGAAGATGCTGCTGCCGGCGTCTCCATTACCAATTTCAACAATGGCGGGCGTCTGGGTGTGTGTGCCAATAATATTATCCGCAACCTTTTTGTGCGCGAAGGCGAGAAAGATCAACGCGGTATTGGTATCGGCGTTGAGGCCGATACTTTGGTCACCGGCAATCTGGTCGAAAATGCGCCCAGAATTGGTATTGCCGTTGGATGGGGTAAATATATGCGTGACGTCAGTGTCACCAACAATATTGTGCGTAAATCCCGCATCGGCATTGCGGTAAGTATTTCGCTGGGGGCTGGTAAGGCACTGATTGCCAACAATCTGATTTCCGGCTCGAAAACCCACGCCATCGCCGGTTTTGACTATGGCAAAACACTGCCGCAGGAATTAATGGAAAGCGATAATGCCGCCGTCTTCACCAATCTTACGATTTCCGGAAATGTGGTAAGTTAAGGTCATACGAGTGGTGGTGAGATGATCCATCTCTCCGTCATACCGGCGCAAGCCGGTATGACGGGATAAATCGGTTCGATTAAGTGCGCCACACTTTAGATTTTGAGATCACTCAGTGCAGAGGCTGCTCTTACAACACCGGTTTTGATGCTGTTGCGGTTCAAAATGCCGGGTTCAAGCTCGGCAGCAAATTCATCTGCATCGACAACACCCAATTTTTGCAACAGATGGGCGAGAACCACTTCGGAGCTGCGTGAAGCACCATCATCAATTTTTAACGCCAGCCCCAAACCCAGTTGTGGCAAACTGGCGCAAAAGACGCCTTCGGCTCCGGTTTTAACAAATGCCTGCTGGCCCAATTGTTCCATGACGCGGGTGCAAAAGCGACCTGTTCCTGCCACCATAAAGGGAAATTCCGCTACTGCTGATCTTATTTGCTGGCACAATTTTGCCCGTTCAGGCTCCAGGCCATCGCCGGTGCCAAACCGGGCGAAGCCATAGGCCAGCTTGTCCAGCGGCATTGCCCAGGTTGGCAATGAACAGCCGTCAGTCCCCATTGGCGCATCTTTTAGACTAATGTCGCAAAACCCTTCGATAACGCTTCTGACGCGCCGCTGCACCTCGTGAGCAGGCTTTATATATCCGGAAGTCTGATGTCCCTGACATACGGCAGAGATCAGCATTCCGGCATGTTTACCAGAACAATTGTTGTGTAAGGAACACGGGCGCTCGCCCTTACCGGCAAGATTTAGCGCTGCGGTTTCATAAGACGGCCAATGGGGACCACATTCGAGATCATCGCGGCCAAGACCGGCTTTGTTAAGAATGCCTTCAGCGGTCACAACATGTTCCGGCTCGCCGGTGTGCGAGGCGCAGGCAATGGCAATTTCTGCATTGCCCAGGCTGAATTTTTCAATGGCGCCGGTTTCAAATGATGCAACTGCCTGCAACGCCTTAATGGCAGAGCGCGGAAATACCGGCGTATTTATATCGCCAAGGCTAAAACGGATACGACCGTTACTGTCGACAATAGCGAGGCTGCCGCGGTGACGACTTTCAACCACGCCGCCGCGTGTTGTCTCGATGAGAATGGGATTGTCCATGATCAGGCCTGGATTTTTGAGGAAACAAACAAAATGATGGTTGGGGCGGCAGGATTCGAACCTGCGCATGGCGGGATCAAAACCCA